>JAIEFH010000184.1 GCA_029067025.1 Oscillospiraceae bacterium
GGGCGGTGAGGCCGGAGCCGATGATATTGATGGAATTCATGAAAGCCATAGTTTATGTAACCTCCCCTTGATTACTGGCCTTTGACGGCCATGCGGAGCAGGGCGTAGTGCTTGTTGATGGCCTGATAGACGTACTGCTGCTGATAGGCGTTGCGGATCATCTCGGTCATCTCGCTGGTGACGTTCACGCCGTTGTCGTCCATGCGGGTCTGCTCCTGGGCCTCGAACACGGTAAGCTCGGAATCCTCCAGGATGTCCCGCACGGCCTTTCTGGCCCCGGTGGGACGGCTGGCGGCCTCCTCCAGCTTGGAGCGGATGCTCTCCTCGAAGGTCACGACTTTAGCCTTATAGTTGGGCGTTTCGGCGTTGGCGATATTGTCGAGAATTGCCGCCTGCTTCGTCCAAAGGAAGCCCGCCGATTTTTCCAGCAGGAGCTGGGAGTTGCTCATCAAAAAGTCCATATTGATCCGACCCTCCTGAATCTTCCGGCCACGGCGTCTCTCCATGGCGCAAATGGATACTATGAAATGCTTCCACGAAAAATACCGCCGCTCCCGCAACTTGTCCCCATGCGGAAAAATGATGGCGTGGAACGATATTTCAAAGCTCCGATACCCTCCGCAAAACTTGAAGAAAATGGCTGTATTTTCCATTTTTTGGAGGTGTTGCCCCCATCAGAGCGCAAAAGGGCACAATCTGACCCGGCTATTATAGCACAGTGCGCCAGATAGTTCAACCCTTTTTCTACATTAAAGTCCTGCCTTGGACTCCAATTTATGGGGCGCTTTGGCACACGTGAGGGCCTCGCGGCCCCCAAAAACGTCCCCCAGGCATTGATTGCCCGGAGGACGTTTGGTCACTTGATGTACTTTTCCAGAAGGCGCATGACCTCCTGCACGTCGATGGGCTTGGCCACATGGGCGTTCATGCCGCACTCCAGGCTGCGGCGCACATCCTCGGCAAAGGCGTCCGCCGTCATGGCGATGATGGGCAGATTCCGATCCGGGCGTTCCAAGGTGCGGATGACCTGGGTGGCCTCGTAGCCCCCCATCACCGGCATTCGGATATCCATCAGGATTGCGTCGTAGGACCCCACCGGGGACTGCTGGAACTTGTCCACGCAGATCTCGCCGTTCTCCGCCCATTCCAGCTCCAGTCCTTCGTCGCTGAGCAGCTCCGAGGCGATCTCCCAGTTGAGCTCGTTGTCCTCAGCCAGCAGGATGCGCCTCCCGGTCAGATCCCGCCTGCCCTCCTGGGGCTGCTCCACCTTCTCCTCCTCGGGAAGATCCGCAAACCGGCGCAGCGAATTGAACAGCGTAGAGCGGAACAGCGGCTTGGAAATAAACCCGGTGATACCGGCAGCTTTGGCGTCTTGCTCAATCTCTCCCCAGTCGTAAGCGGATATGAGCAGGATGGGCACGTGGTCGCCCAGCTCCTCCCGGATGCGCTTGGCCGTGGCGATGCCGTCCATGCCGGGCAGCTTCCAGTCCAGCAGGATAATCTCGTAATCGTCCCCCCGCTGGTGGCGCTTCATCACCATCTCCACGGCGCCCTCGCCATCCAGCGTCCACTCCGCGTTTACCCCGATAGAGCGCAGGGCGGACGCGGTTGACTCGCATAGCTGTTGGTCGTCGTCCACCACCAGCATATCCCAGTTGGGGAGGATCATGTCCTCCTCCATCACCTCGGCCTTTTCCAGATCCAGCGTGACGTTGAACTCAGTGCCCCTGCCCTGGCGGCTGTTCACGTCGATGGTGCCGCCCATGGCGTCCACCACAATGAATTTGGTGATGGTCATCCCCAGGCCGGTGCCCTCGGTGCGGTGGACGCGGGCGCTGTCCTCCCTGGCAAAGGAGTCAAAAATGTGTTTCTGGAACTCCTCCGACATTCCGATGCCAGTGTCCTTCACCTGGACGTGGATGCGCACATAGCTGTCCCCCTTGGGGGATGGCTCCTCGTACAAGGCCATATGGATCTGCCCCTCCTCGGGGGTAAACTTGATGGCGTTGGACAGCAGGTTGATCAGCACCTGGTTCAGCCGCACGCTGTCGCAGATCACGTTTTCGGTGGAAATATCGTGGATGAACACGTCAAACTGCTGCCGCTTGGCCCTCACCTGGGGCTGGCAGATGGACACGATGCCGTCCACCGCCTCCCGCAGGGATACCTGATCCAGATTCAGCGTCATCTTGCCGCTCTCAATCTTGGACATATCCAGCACGTCGTTGATGAGGCCCAGCAGGTGTTTGCTGGACAGCGTGATCTTCTTCAGGCAGTGCCTCACCTGCTGCGTATCGTCGATATTGGCGGTGGCGATGGCGGTCATGCCCACAATGGCGTTCATGGGGGTGCGGATGTCATGGCTCATGTTGGACAAAAACTCGCTCTTGGCCCGGTTGGCGTGTTCGGCCTCCTTTTGCGCCTCCTCCGCCGCTGCGCGGGCTTCCTCCGCCACGGCGCGGGCGTTCTCCACCTCCCGGAGCTGCTGCCGGGTGAGCTCAAAGTACTTAAAAAACACCAGCAGCAGCGCCGACAGGACGATCAGCCCGCTGAGTATGGTCAGGCTGCCCCACTCCTGGCCGAAGTTGCTGACGATGGTGTCCACCGAGCCGTAAGGCATGAAGGTGATGAGATGCCACTCGGAATAGGGCAGGCTGGTGCAGTACAGATGATACCGCTCCCCGTCCTTCATGGTCACTTCGGTGGTGTAGTTCTCCTCCCGCTCCATGGCGCCGCTAAGGGCCTCTATGTACTGATCCGGCGTCATGCCGCCCACATTGTCATAGAGGGTCCGGGCCCGCTCGAAATAGCTGTTGCCGTAGGCATCGGCGGTGCGCAGCACAAAGGAGCCGTCCCGGCGGATGATAAAGGAGTAGACCCGGTCATTGTTCTCATCCAGGGACAGGTGTTCGCTGATATAGCTCACCGGCAGCCCGGCCACCAGGCCCGCGCAGGGGTACTCCTCCGCGGGGGAATGGGACGAGGGCACCCCCAGCAGCACCACCTTTTCCCCTTCGGCGTTGATGCCGACGCTCACCTTGTTCTCCCCCTTCAGCAGGGAGTTCAGAAAGGGCTCCGGATTGCTGAGCGTCAGCTCCGAGCCGTACAGCATCTCGAAGCTTCCGTCGGTCTTATAGAACGCCAGACAGTCGAAATCCCGGGAGCGGCCGTCTTTGATCAGCTCGTCCCGCGCGTCCTGATCCGTATGGACCTTGTCCGCGGGCACGGTTCCCACCAGCACGTCCAGCTGATCCATGCGCAGGGCGATGATGGAGTCAAAGTGGATAGAGGTCTGCCTGCTCATGGTGGACATATAGAGCGTCCCAACCTCATTGATGGTCTTGGCGCTCTGGGCGCTCATATGGATCGCTAAGAAGGAAAAGACACACACGCACAGCAGAGCCACCCCGATCAGGCTGACCGTCAGCAACCGTGTTGTCTTGTTCTTCATCCCCCGGCGCCCTCCTGAAACGCCTCGATGGCCTGACGGGTGCGCTGGTAATCCTCCTTCACCCGCGCCACCAGCGCCTCCTCCCCCGCTTCGGGGGGCTTGCCGTCCCGCAGGGCCTCGGTGAGGGCCTCGGCAGACTCCAGCAGGGTGTTAAAGGCCAGGTTGGCGCACACGCCTTTGACCGTGTGGGCCGCCCGGAACGCCTCCTCCCGATCCCCCGCCGCCAGGGAGTCACACAGCAGCTGATAGCTGCCGTCATTCAAAAACTTCAGCACAAATTTCTGCACCAGCCGCTCGCTGCGCAGCCGGCCCATCACCTCGTCGTAGTCTCCACCCAGGGCGGTATAGCACTCCTTCAGCGTCATTTGTTCTCCTCCTCGCCTTTGCGCTCATCCTCTTTGCGGCCTCCGTCGATGGGGGACACCGCCGAGGCCGCCGTGTCTACGGCGTTGTCTTTGTGATAGTAATTATAGCGTCCCTTCTTGCCGCTGTGCTTCACCACGTAGAGCGCCTGATCCGCGCAGCGGAACAGGGTCTCGTAATCCCGGCCCACCACGTCGGTGCTGGCCACGCCCATACTCACCGAGATGGGGAAGCCCTGGTAGTCCCCTCCGGCCAGCCGGCTGTAGATCCCCTCGATGGTGGACTCCAGATCCTCCTTGTACTCCAGGAAGATGAGGAACTCGTCCCCGCCCACTCGGGCGGCGATGTCCCCGCCCCGGATGCTGTGGCGCAGCCTGTCGGCCAGGAATTTCAGCGCCTCGTCGCCGAACAGATGCCCATAGGTGTCGTTGGCCCGCTTAAAATGATCCAGATCCAGGATGGCCAAGGCGTAGTGCCCGCTGGGCCGGTCCTCCAGCCGCTCCATGATCCGCTCCTGGGCGTAGGCCCGGTTGATCAGCCCCGTGAGGGCGTCGTGAGATGCCTGGCGCTCCAGCCGCTCCAGCTCCAGGCGGGTGCTGTGGATGTCCATAGCCTTGCCGATGCAGCCGGTATACCGGGGCGGCTCCTCTGAGGACCAGGAGGCCCGGGCAATGATCCGGTGCCACCGCTCCTCCCCGTCTATGTGGAGCTTGCAGTCATACTGCACCACGGGGCTGCCCGGCGTGGTGGAATGGAGGGCGTCCGCCAGATCCTCCATATCGCTCTGAGAAATGACGGCCTGCCCCTGGATCTTCTCGCAGGGATCCATGACGGTCTCAGGCAGGCCCAGCTTTTCCGCCCCCCAGCTGCTCAGCACCAGGCAGGGCGGGTTGAGGGTATACTCGAACTGGGTCTCCTCGGTGAGGGAGGCAAAGAAGCTGTACTTCATCCGCTCGTGCTCCAGCAGCTCCAGCGTGCGCTCGGAAGCGGTGAGCTCCTCGTGCTTGTGCAGTTCCCGGGCCACGTTGCGCCGCTCCCGACGGCTGCGATCCTCGAAGCCGTCCTGGCTCAGCTCTGTCTGAATATCGTCGGCGCAGTCCCTGAGACAGTCCATCACCAGGGGGTTGAAGGTGCCGCACTCCCCGCTGAGGATCATGTCCACCGCTTTCTCGTGGGTGAAGGCGGGCTTATACACCCGCTCGGAGGTCAGCGCGTCGTACACGTCGGCCAGCGCCACCATCTGGGCGGAGATGGGGATCTCGTCCCCGCGCAATCCGTCGGGATAGCCCCGGCCGTCCCACCGCTCATGGTGCCAGCGGCAGATCTCATACGCGGCCTTTACCAGCGGCTCATCCTGATAGGCGGGCAGGGCTTCCAGCATCTTCGCGCCCTCGATGGAGTGGGTTTTCATAATGGCGAACTCCTCGGGGGTAAACCTCCCCGGCTTGTTCAGGATCTCCTCCGGGATGGCGATCTTTCCGATGTCGTGGAGGGCGGAGGCGGTGCTGATGACGGAGATGTCCGACTGGGTCAGGTGGTATTTGTCCGTCCTCTGGAGCAGCGCCTTGAGCATGACCGCGGTAAGTATGTTCACATGGCGCACATGGAGGCCGCTTTCGCCGTTGCGGAACTCCACGATGTGGCTGAGTATGTCGATCATCAGGCCGCTGCGGTGCTCTTTTTCGTAAATCTGCTCGGCCACCATGGAGGCCAGCTTTTTCTGCTTGGCGTACAGCAGGATGGTGTTCACCACCCGGCGGTGGACGATGAGGGCGTCGAAGGGCCGGCTGATGAAGTCGGTGATGCCCAGCTCGAAGGCCCGTTCAATGTGGCTGGAGCCCCGCTCCGCCGAGATCATGATGACCGGGATGTCCTCGATCCAGTGGTATTTATTCATCGTGGTGAGCACGCCGAAGCCGTCCATCTCGGGCATGACGATGTCCAGCAGCACCAGGGAGATCTCCGGCCCGTACTGCCGCATCATGGCCACGCCGTCTTTGCCGTTCTCCGCCTCCAGGATTTCATACTCCCCGCCCAGCATATCAGCCAGAATGGCTCGGTTCATCTCCGAGTCGTCTACAATGAGTATTTTCTGTCTGTCCGTAACCCGTTCCAAGGCAAACAACTCCTTTTCAAACCGGCGCCACAGGCGGCTCACGGCCGCCCAAACCGCGCTGTTTTTTGGTACTCACAGCCCGCGCCCTTTGAAGCGGGCGGGGCGGAGGGTATACGCCCTCACGATACAGGCATTATATCACAGGCCGGCGAAAAAAAACAAGCCGCTTTTTTCCTATTCGAAAAAATGGAAATCAAATAAAAATAATCCGTATATCTTTACATTTCCCCGCCGCTGGTATACAATGAAAATTAGCGAAACTGCACAACACACATCAAGGCTCGGAGGTGCTTTTTGATGAAGCTTACATTTTTCGGCGCGGCCAAGGCGGTCACCGGCAGCTGCCACTGCGTGGAGGTCAACGGGCGCAAGGTGCTGATCGACTGCGGCCTGCAGCAGGGCAAGGACGAGCGGGACAACCGTGAGCTGGATTTCGCCCCCTCTTACATCGACGACGTGGTGGTCACCCACGCCCACATCGACCACTCGGGCCGCATCCCCCTGCTGGTGAAGCAGGGCTTCCGGGGCAACATCTACTGCACCCGGCTGACGGCCCAGCTTTTGTCCATCATGCTGCGGGACTCCGCCCAGATCCAGGAGAGCGACGCCGCCTATGAGAACCAGAAGGGCAAGCGCGCGGGCAAGGAGCCGGTGGAGCCGCTGTACACCCTGGTGGACGTGGAACGGGCCCTTCGGCACATTGTCACCTGCGAATACGGCTGGGATCTGGAAATCGCCGAGGGCATCACAATCCGCTTTGTGGACGCGGGCCATCTGCTGGGCTCGGCCTGCGTGGAGATGTGGCTGACGGAGAGCGGTGTCACCAAGAAAATCGTGTTCTCCGGCGACATCGGCAACCGCAAAACCCCCATCATCCGTTCCCCCCAGCCCATCACCGAGGCGGACTACGTGGTCACGGAGAGTACCTACGGTGACCGGCTGCACAACGTGAAGGAAAAGCCGGACTACTCCGGCGAGCTGGCCCAGGTCATCGAGGAGACGCTGTCTAAGGGGGGCAATTTGATCATCCCCTCCTTCGCCGTGGGCCGCACCCAGGAGCTGCTGTACTTCATCCGGCAGATCAAGGAGCGGCACCTGGTGGGGTGCGACCCCGATTTCCAGGTGTATGTGGACTCCCCCCTGGCGGGGGCGGCCACGGAGATCTTCTCCGGCGACCTGACCGGCTACCTGGATGAGGACGCCATCGAAAACCTGCGGGGCGGGGCGCTGTTCCGCTTCCCCGGTCTGAACATCACCGAGAGCACCGACGAGTCCCGGGGGCTGAACCTGGATCCCCGGCCCAAGGTCATCATATCCGCCTCCGGTATGTGCGACGCAGGCCGCATCCGCCACCACCTGAAGCACAACCTATGGCGGCCCGAGTCCACCATCCTGTTCGTGGGCTATCAGGCGGATGGCTCTCTGGGCCGGCGCATCCTGGACGGCGCCCAGCGGGTGAAGCTGTTCGGCGAGGAGATCGCCGTCCGGGCGCGGATCGTCCGCTTCCACGGCCTCAGCTCCCACGCCGACCGGGACGGGCTGGTGCGGTGGATCAGCCACTACACCCCCAGGCCCCAGCAGGTGTTCGTGGTTCACGGCGACGAGCGGGCCGCGGATAACTACGCCCAAACGCTGACCGAGCTGGGCTTCGCCGCCCACGCGCCCAACTACGAAGAGGTCTACGATCTGCTGGAAAACCGCATGATCTCCCCGGGCATCGTGCTGGAGCCCAAGGTAACCCCGGTGGATCCCGGCTCCCCCGCCTGGCGGCGGCTGGAGGACGTGGGCCGGAAGCTCATGGACGTCATTGCCCACAACAAGGGCGGCGCAAACAAGGATCTGGCCAAATTCGAGAAACAGATCCTGGCGCTCATCGAGAAGTGGGACAGGTAATCTGTTCAGAACATCAAAACGGCTGGCCGCAATTGCGGTCAGCCGTTTGTTTATTTACTCCGCCTTGTGCCCTTGGGCGATAATCACATCCACTACGCTTTGGGCCAGGCTCTGGCACTGGTCCTTTTCCGGGGCCTCCACCATCACCCGCACCAGCGGCTCGGTGCCGGATTCCCGCACCAGAATGCGGCCCGTGTCGCCCAGCTCATCGGCCACGGCCTTCACCGCCGCCTGCACGGCGGGATCGTCTTGGGCGGTCTTTTTGTCCTTCACCCGCACGTTGATGAGCACCTGGGGGTAGATGGTCACCGGCTCGGCCAGACGGCTCAGCGTCTCCTTTTTGGCCATCATGACCTCCATGATCTTCAGCGCGGTAAGGATGCCGTCCCCGGTCCGGGCGTACTTGGAGAAGATGATGTGCCCCGACTGTTCGCCCCCAATGCGGTGCCCGCCATGTACCATCTCCTCGTACACATACTTATCGCCCACGGCGGTTTTGGCGTAGCCGATGCCCGCCTGATCCAGCGCCTTGTACAGCCCGAAGTTGGACATGACGGTGGTGACCACCGTGTTGGTCAGCAGCTTGCCCCGCTCCTTCATGTACAGGCCGTACAGGTACATGATCTGGTCGCCGTTGACCACGTTTCCCTTCTCGTCCACGGCGAGGCAGCGGTCCGCGTCTCCGTCGAAGGCGAAGCCCACGTCGCAGCCGTTCTCCACCACGTATTTCCGCAGCCCGTCAATGTGGGTGGAGCCCGCGTCCTGGTTGATGTTCAGCCCGTCGGGCTGTTCATTGATGACCCGCACGTCCGCCCCCAGGGAGCGGAACACGTTGGGCGCGATGGACCAGGCGGAGCCGTTGGCGCAGTCCAGGGCGATCTTCCTTCCCCGGAAGGAGTACACAGCCAAAGAGATCAAATAGCCCATATACCGGTTGCGCCCCGCGGCGTGGTCCACAATGCTGCCCACCGCGTCGCCCGTGGCAAAGGGCAGCTTGGGAACCGTCTGGCCGTCCACCTCCAGATGGCCGTCCAGGTAGTCCTCCACCAGCCGGATGGTGGCCTCGTCCATCTTCTCCCCTTCCCGGTTAAGCAGCTTGATACCGTTGTCGTAGTAGGGGTTATGGGAGGCGGAGATCATCACGCCGCAGTCAAACCCGTCCGTCCGGGTGACATAGGACACGGAGGGGGTGGTGGTGACGTGGAGCAGGTACACGTCCGCCCCGGAGGCGGCCATGCCCGCGCTGATGGCGTACTCCAGCACATAGCTGGAGCGCCGGGTGTCCTTGCCCACCACGACGCGGGCCTTTTGCCCGCCCCGGCCGTAGTACCAACCCAGGAACCGGCCCACCTCATAGGCGTGGTCGGCGGTGAGTTCCACATTTGCCTTGCCCCGGAAGCCGTCGGTGCCGAAATATTTACCCATCATTCAATCTTCCTTTCCCTTGGGGGCGATGACCCCGCCCGTCTTATAAATGCTGTCCGCCGGGATGACCCCCCGGACGCAGGACACGGGATAGATATTGCTGCGGCGGCCGATGACAGTGCCCGGGTTGAGCACACTGTTGCAGCCCACCTCCACGAAGTCGCCCAGCATGGCGCCGAACTTCTTGCGGCCCGTCTCGATGGCCTCGCCCTGGTTTTTCACCACCACCAGCGTCTTGTCGGACTTCACGTTGGAGGTAATGGAGCCCGCCCCCATGTGGCTCTTGTAGCCCAGGATGGAGTCGCCCACGTAGTTATAGTGGGGGGTCTGGACATTGTCAAACAGGATGACGTTTTTCAGCTCCACGGAGTTGCCCACCACGCAGTTCGCCCCCACCAGGGCGGAACCCCGGATGAAGGCACAGTGGCGCACCTCGGTGTCCGGCCCGATGACGCAAGGGGCGCCCAGATAGGCGGTGGGGGCCACCTGGGCCGTCTTATGCACCCACACCTGGGGGGCGCGCTCCTCGTAGTCCTCCCCCAGGGCGGGGCCCAGGGACAAAATCAAGTCCTTGATGCCGTCCAGCGCCTGCCAGGGATATTGAAATTGGGCCAGATAGTCCCCCGCCAGGGTATGGCTCAGGTCAAACAGCCCATTTACTTCCAAATTCATACTCAAAACCTCCTACCACTTCTTACGGCCTATATAATACACAGCGAGCAGCGCCAAAAAGCTGACGCCGAACACAGCGGTGCAGGCGATCTTCCAGACCTCCAATTTGTTCGCGTTTGCCACATCGACCACGCACAGCAAAACCCAAAGCGCCGCGCACACCCCATACATCACCACAAAGGGCAGCGGCAGGTAGATGGGCTTCTTTTTCTTATTCATAAAAACCTCCCTATTCTTCGCCCTTTGATCCTTTGAGATTCCGATAGAGCAAAACACAAAGGATGATATAGGTGGTAACCGGCAACATCAGATAATACCATCTGCCCTGCCCGCCTGTCATGGAATCATATATCATCCACGCCCCAAAGGCTATCAGCACAATTCCCAAAATTACGAC
>JAIEFH010000185.1 GCA_029067025.1 Oscillospiraceae bacterium
GTCCCACGGCGGGACAGTGCCGCCATTACTCGGCGGCGGGGGCAGCCTCCTCGGCGGGGGCTTCGGCAGCGGGTTCGCCGTTCTTCTCGGCGATGGCCTTCAGCACGATGGCCAGGCTGGTGATAGGGGCCAGCATCATGCCGAGCACCTGACCCAGCAGGGCGTCCTTGGAGGGCAGCTCGGCCAGGGCGTACACGTCGTCCAAGGGGAGCACCTTGCCGTCCATGAAGCCGGCCTTGATGTTGAAGCGATCGCCCAGCTGCTTGGCGTACTTGTTGACGATTCGCATGGGGGCGATGGGGTCTTCCTTGGAGATGGCCATGGAAGTGGTGCCGTTGAGCACCTCGTCCAGGTCGCCCAGATCCACGTCGTCCAGAGCGCGGCGCAGCAGGGTGTTTTTCACCACGGCGTACTCCACACCATTCTCACGCAGCTCATGGCGCAGGGCGGTGTCCTCGGCCACGGTGATGCCCTTGTAGTCCACCAGGACGCCGGAGCTGGCGGCCTTCAGGTCGTCCACCAGAGCGGCCACGATGGCCTGCTTCTCACTGAGAACCTTTGCGTTAGGCATTGTTAGAATTCACCTCCGGGTAATTGATTGCGGCAGGTGGTTTTTTTCGCAAAAAAACACTGCCTTCGTGTCCACACGAAAACAGCGCAAACTTAGCGTATCGGCTGCATTCTCGGCAGGACTTACGCTTTCGCACCTGCTGTCTTTGAACACGTTAAGCATTATATAGCTGAGAGCCTGATTTGTCAAGGGAAAATCGAAAAAAGTTTGATCTTTTGAGGTGGAAAAGCCGGTTGACACCTGACAGGAAACAGCTTATAGTTGGGTCAAACGCCGTGTCAAAGATTTTTGACGCCGCCGGAAGGCGGTTTGTCAACGGTCTTTGATAGACAGAAGCGGGGTTCTTTGAGACAATTGCCCCGAAAGGAGGACAACTTCATGGAAATAGGAAAGAAGCTGAAAGAGGCGCGGCTGGGGGCGAAGCTGACCCAGGAGCAGGCGGCGGAGAGGCTGTTCGTGTCCAGACAGACCATCTCGAATTGGGAGAACGAAAAATCGTACCCCGATATTGTCAGTGTCGTCAAGCTGTCCGACCTGTATTCCATCAGCTTGGATGAGCTATTGAAAGGAGATACCAAAATGCTGGAACATCTTGAGGAGAGTACGGATGTGGTGAAAAGCAATCAAAAATTGTTCCTGGCGGTGATTGCCAACATCGTGGTGTTTTTGGCCTGCCTGCTGATGGCAGCCTTCCTGCCGGAGAGCGTATTCATGGTCGCCTGTGTGTTCTGCCTGGCGGTAGTGAGCGTCTCATTTTTGCTGTATCAAATCGTGAGAAAGATATGAGGGATAGAAATGAGTAACCTTTACATTGCAACGGCCGCCGTAGGCGCGGCAGCGCTGATCGTGGGCGGCTTTTTCTGTATGTACCAGCTCTACCAACTGGTGCAGGTGGACGCGGAGTGCCGGGGATTGAAGCATCCCAAGCTGTGGGGCCTGTTTGCCGTTTCGGGAAACGGTCAGTCGGGACTGATTCTGTACCTGATTGGGAGGAGAAAATACCCGATTCTCTCCATGTCGGAGGAGCAAAAGGAGCTGATTGGAACGCGCAAAAAACGGTTCGGGGTGGGGATGCTGTTCCTGACCGCCGGGGCCATCGTGTGTGTGCTGAGCTTACTGCTATCCGGCCAGTTTTGAGCATGAAAAAAGCCGCCGACAGCTGTCGGCGGCTTTTTTATGTTATTCAATTACGCAAACTTGCCGGTGTTCAGCTTCACGCCGGGGCCCATGGTGGAGGCGGCGACGCAGCTCTTGACGTACTGGCCCTTGGCGGCGGCGGGCTTGGCCTTGATGATGGCGCCCATGAGGGCGTTCAGGTTGTCGCCCAGCTTCTCGGGGCCGAAGGAGACCTTGCCGATGGGGCAGTGGATGATGTTGGTCTTGTCCAGACGGTACTCCACCTTACCGGCCTTGATCTCGTTGACGGCCTGGGTCACGTTGGGGGTGACGGTGCCGGCCTTGGGGGAGGGCATCAGGCCCTTGGGGCCCAGGACCTTACCAAGGCGGCCCACAACGCCCATCATGTCGGGAGTGGCCACGACCACGTCAAAGTCGAACCAGTTTTCCTTCTGGATCTTCTCCACCATGTCCATATCGCCCACAAAGTCGGCGCCGGCGGCGCGGGCCTCGTCGGCCTTGTCGCCCTTGGCAAAGACCAGCACGCGGGCGGTCTTGCCGGTGCCGTGGGGGAGGACGATGGCGCCGCGGACCTGCTGGTCAGCGTGGCGGGAGTCGACGCCCAGCTTCACATGGAGCTCCACGGTCTCGTCGAACTTGGCGGTGGCGGTCTTGATGACCAGCTCCATCGCCTCGGTCACGTCATACTGGACAGAGCGGTCGATGAGCTTCGCGCTGTCCACATACTTTTTGCCTTTCTTAGCCATAACTGCTTCCTCCTTCCCTTACTCTTCCACCAGCACGCCCATGGAGCGGGCGGTGCCGGCGATCATGCTCATGGCGGCCTCCAGGCTGGCGGCGTTCAGGTCGGGCATCTTGGTCTCGGCGATCTTCTGGCAGTCGGCCTTGGACAGGGTGGCCACCTTGGTCTTATTGGGCACGCCGGAGCCGGACTCGATGTTGCACGCCTTCTTGATGAGCACGGCGGCGGGAGGAGTCTTGGTGATGAAGGAGAAGGAGCGGTCGGCGTACACGGTGATGACCACGGGGATGATGAGGCCCATGTCCTTCTTAGTGCGCTCATTGAACTCCTTGGTGAAAGCGGCGATGTTCACGCCATGCTGGCCCAGGGCGGGGCCCACAGGGGGGGCCGGAGTTGCCTGGCCGGCGGGGATTTGCAGTTTGACATATCCAGTAATTTTCTGTGCCATTTGAAACAGCACCTCCTACATAAGATGTGGTGGTGACGGGATCTTGAAAAATCCCTCCCACGGACGGGTCTGACCCGCCTTAGATTGTCTCTACTTGGTCGAGCTCCAATTCGACGGGGGTCTCCCTGCCGAACATGGACACGACGACCTTGACCTTGCCGCGGTCGGTGTCCAGCTCCTCCACCGTGCCGATGAAGGAGGCCAGGGCGCCGTCCGTGATCTTCACGCTGTCGCCCACGTTGTAGCCCACCACGACCTCGCGCTTTTCCACGCCCAGGGCGGCGATCTCCTCGTCGGTGAGGGGGATGGCCTTGTTGGCCGCGCCTACGAAGCCGGTGACGCCGCGGATGTTGCGCACCAGGTGCCACGTCTCGTCGGTCATGATCATCTTGACCAGCACGTAGCCGGGGAACACCTTGCGCTCCACGGTCTTGGGGCCGTTGTCGGTGATCTCGGTGACGGTCTCCATGGGGATGGTCACCTCGGTGATGAGGTCATGCATATTGCGGTTTTCCACTGCCTGCTCGATGGATACGGCCACGGTGTTCTCATAGCCGGAGTAGGTGTGGGCCACATACCACTTCAGTTCGTCCGCCATAGGGGTTAACCGAAGAGCTTGAGCAGGGCGTCGATCACCGCGCGGGCCAGATAGTCGAACACCCAGATGAAGATGCCCACGAAGATGACGCACATGATGACGATGCCCACGTTTTTCAGCGTATCCTTGGCGGAGGGCCAGGTGACCTTTTTCAGCTCACCCTTCAGATCCTTGAACCAGCGCAGGATGCGGTTGGGCTTCTTATCCTTCTTCTTGGGGGCCTTGGCCTTCTTGTCAGAGCTTACGGACTCCTTCGGGGCCTTATCCCGCTTTTCCTGTTCAGACATTTACGTTTACCCTTCTTTCCTTTGAGCGGCGCCCATTACTTGGTTTCGGTGTGCTTGGTGTGCTTCCTGCAGAAGGGGCAGTACTTGTTGAGCTCCAGGCGCTCGGTGGTGTTGCGCTTGTTCTTCTTGGTGTTGTAGTTGCGCTGCTTGCACTCGGAGCAGCGCAGCACGATCTTCACACGGTTTCCGGCTTTCGCCATTCTCGGCACCTCCTTTTGAATTTGACCGTCCAACGAAAAAGCGCCGGATCGGCCTCTGCCGACTCCAGCGCTTCAAACGGGCGGAATACGCCCATTCACAGCTACGGGGGGCCGGCCAATTGCCTCCCTGCGGCTCTCGTGAGAGAGGTCAGGGTTTTTATGCCTATCCCGTAAAAATACGCACAAAAAGAAAGCCCTGCTCACAGGTGGTGATAGTTTATCACACCGGGAGGGGCTTGTCAAGCATTGTTTTTTCAACTATAATGTGTGCTGCTAAGAGGGGGCAGCACGATGAAAGTTGCGGTTGAGGATTTGTTGGGCAAGGTTTTGCTGGTGGGGATAACCTATTATACCCTAGGCGGGGAGTTAATTGAGCAGAAACAGTTTTGGGGAACAGTTGTCCAAGCGGATGACCAGTCAATTAAGATCAGGCAGGCTGATGGAGAGGTTTTTGCCCTGCCGCCGGATTTGAGGGCAATTTCTCCGGCCGCACCAGGGGACTATACACTACGTTCCACTGGCGAGGTGGTGACAGACCCCGATTTTCTGTCTACTTGGACGTGTACTAAACCGGACTGACATAAAGAAAGGAGGGGCAAATATGCGTGTCATAGCCATCGATTATGGGGACGCCCGCACAGGGGTGGCGGTATCCGACGCCGCCGGGATGCTGACGGGGTACACCACGGTGATCCAATCTCGCCAGCCCGAGCGGGTAGCGGAGGAGATCGCCAAAATCGCCGCGGAGCGGCAGGCGGAGGAGCTGGTGATGGGCTTCCCCCGGAACATGGACGGCACCGAGGGGCCCAGGGCCGAGCTGTACCGCGCCTTTGCCGCGCTGGTGGAGGAGAAAACGGGGATGCCTGTGCGGCTGTGGGACGAGCGGCGCACCACCATCGAGGCCCATCAGATCCTCCACGCCTCAGGCAAGAAGATGAAGGCCCACAAAAAGAATGTGGACGCGGTGGCGGCGAGCTTGATTTTGGAGGGCTACCTCGCCTGGCGGGCCAGGAATCCGTAATAACAGCGGCGGAGCATTGCTCCGCCGCTGTTCATCCAAAATCAAAAATCACACAAGGGCCGCGGTCTCCAGCGCGATCATGAGTTCCTCGTTGGTGGGGATGAGCAGCACCTTTACCTTGGAGTCGATGGCGGAGATGATGGCCTCTTTGCCCCGGATGTTGTTGGCGTCGGGATCCATCTTTACGCCCATGAACTCCAGCCCAGAGGCGATGGCCATGCGCTGCTGGGCGTCGTTCTCGCCCACGCCGGCGGTGAAGATAATGGCGTCCACCCCGCCCATGGCGGCGGCGTAAGCGCCGATATACTTCTTCACGCCGTAGTTGAACAGATCAAGAGCCAGCGTGGCCCGCTCATCGCCGTTATCCCGGGCGGCGCACAGGTCGCGGAAATCGGAGGACACGCCGGACACGCCCTGCACGCCCGACTTCTTGTTCAGTACATTGAGCATCTCCTTGATGTCCATGCCGTACTTGTTCATCAGGTACTCCAGGATGCCCGGGTCCAGGTCGCCGGAGCGGGTGCCCATGGGTACGCCGGCCAGGGGGGTGAAGCCCATGGAGGTGTCCACGCTCTTGCCGTGGGCCACGGCGGCTACGGAGGAGCCGTTGCCCAGGTGGCAGGAGATGAGTTTCAGGGCCTCGATGGGCTTGCCCAGCATATCGGCGGCCCGCTGGGTGACATACTTGTGACTGGTGCCGTGGAAGCCGTAGCGGCGCACCTTGTCCTGGGCGTAGTACTCATAGGGCAGGGCGTAGGTGTAGGCCACGGGGGGCATGGTCTGATGGAAGGCGGTGTCAAATACGGCCACCTGGGGTACGTCGGGGCCCATGACGGCGGCGCACGCCTTGACGCCCAGAATATTGGCGGGGTTGTGCAGGGGGGCCAGGGGGACGCAGGCCTCCATGGCGGCCATGACCTCGCCGTCGATGCGCACGGAGTGGGCAAAGGTCTCGCCGCCGTGCACCACGCGGTGACCCACCGCGTCGATCTCTTTCATAGAGGCGATCACGCCGTTGGCAGGATCCACCAGGGCGTCCAATACCGCCTGGATGGCCTCGGAATGGGTGGGCATGGCCACGTCCTGGGCGTCCACCGTTGTTTTGCCGGGGGCCTTGTAAGTGAATTTGCCGTCGATGCCGATGCGCTCACACAGCCCTTTGGCAAGCACCGCTTGGCTGTCGGTGTCCAGCAGCTGATATTTCAGGGACGAGCTGCCGGCGTTGATGACGAGAACTTTCATGTTCCGCACTCCTTTGCCACGATTCCCAGTTTGTGGAAAATAGGCCAACTGGGTATTTACTTTGTCCCGCTTCTGGAATATAATGAAAGCCGGTCAAAAGCAGGAACGGCCGCGTGGCGGTCGTATAACAGAAATATTATACTACGAAAGACAGAATGTCGCAAGAGTTTTTTGCATTTTCGCCGAAAATAGTGGGGAGGGCTGCTGGGTGGACGTTGTGGGGATCGTGGCGGAGTACAATCCCTTTCATGCCGGGCACGCCTTCCACATCGCCCAGACCCGTCGGCAGTTGGGGGAGTGTGCCGTCGTTGCGGTGATGAGCGGAAACTTTGTCCAGCGGGGGGACTGCGCCGTGCTGGACAAGTGGACGAGGAGCCGCGCCGCCCTGGAGGGCGGCGTGGATCTGGTGCTGGAGCTGCCCACGGTGTGGGCGGTGTCGTCGGCGGAGAGCTTTGCCCGTGGGGCCGTGGAGCTGTTGGCGTCCACCGGCGTGGTGACCCATCTCTCCTTCGGCAGCGAGTGCGGCTGCGCGGATAAGCTCCGGCAGGTGGCGGACTGTTTGGACAGCGATGTCTATCGGGCGGGGCTGCGCCGATTTTTAGATGAAGGGATGCCCTTTGCCGCCTGCCGCCAGGCGGTGGTGCGGGGACTGCTGGGGGAGGATTTGGCAAATTTGCTGTCCCAGCCCAACAACAACCTGGGCGTCGAGTATATCCGGGCGCTGAACGCGCTGGAGAGTGCCATTCAGCCTGTCACCGTCCTCCGGGCGGGGGTGGGCCACGACGGGGGGGATGACCCGGACTACCCCTCCGCCTCCTTTTTGCGGGAGAAAATCTTGGCGGGAAAGCTTTCCGCGGACAATCCCGCCAGTCTGAAATACGGCGAACGGGGGGCGCTGGCTGTCCTGCGCGCCATGGACGAGGAGGAGTTCGCCGCCCTGCCCGACTGCGGGGAGGGGCTGTTCCACCGGCTGTACCAGGGCGTCCGCCAGGGGCGGACGCTAGAGGAGCTCTATGACCTGGCCAAGACCAAGCGCTACGCCCATTCCCGCATCCGCCGGGCGGCGCTGTGGGGGGCGCTGGGGCTGAGGGAGGCTGACCGGCCCGCCGACCCGCCCTATCTGCGGGTGCTGGGAGCCAATGGACGGGGCAGGGAAGCGCTGCGGGAGATGAAAACGAAAACGGCCCTGCCCATTATCACCAAACCCGCCCACGGCAGGGGGATCCCCCTGCTGGAGCTGGAGGCCCGGTGTACGGATTTTTACCAGTTGTGCTGTCAGGAACCCGGCCCCTGCGGGCTGGAGTGGACGACAAATCCTGTTATGCTGTAAAATTCAAACCGAAAGGGAGTTTTTTCAATGCGCGCCTACGAAAGACTGTTGAAGTACGTGAAGATCCACACCACCTCTTCCGACCAGACAGGGGTCACCCCTTCCACGCCCTGCCAGTGGGACTTGGCCCGGCTGCTGGTGGACGAGCTGAAGGAGCTGGGGCTGGAAAACCCCAGTGTGGATGAAAACTGCATTGTCACCGCCTGGCTGCCCGCCGCGCCCGGGTGTGAGGATGCCCCCGCCCTGGGCCTGCTGGCCCACATGGACACCGCCCCCGCCTTCTCCGGGGAGAACGTGAACCCCATCCTCCACGAGAACTATGACGGCGGCGACATCGCTTTGCCGAAAGAGGGCCGGGTCATCAAGGCGGCGGACTTCCCCTTCCTGGCGGGGTTAAAGGGCAAGACCCTCATCACCGCCGACGGCTCCACCCTGCTGGGGGCGGACGACAAGGCGGGCATCGCGGAGATCATGACGCTGTGCGAGCGGCTGATCGAGGAGAAGCGCCCTCACGGGCGGCTGTGCGTTGCCTTCACCCCTGACGAGGAGATCGGCGAGGGCCCCGACCACTTTGACGTGGCCGCTTTTGGGGCAAAATACGCCTACACCGTGGACGGCTCCGCCGCTGGTTCTATCGAGTATGAGAACTTCAACGCCGCCTCCGCCAAGGTGGACATCACCGGCGTATCCGTCCACCCCGGCTCCGCCAAGGACGTGATGGAGAACGCCCTGCTCATTGCCCAGGAGTTCAACGCCCTGCTGCCGCCGGACGCCATCCCCGCGAAAACCGAGGGCTATCAGGGCTTCTTCCACCTGGACGCCATGGCGGGCACCACCGCCTCCGCCCATATGGAGTATATCATCCGGGATCATGACAAGGGCGAGTTTGTGGTCAAGCAGGGGCTGATGAAGCGCGCCGCCGCCCAGGTTCAGGCCGCCCACCCCACGGCCAAGGTGGAGTTGACCCTCAAGGACAGCTACTACAACATGAAGGAAAAGCTGACGGACTGTATGCACCTGGTGGACAACGCCAAGAAGGCGGCGGAGCTGGTGGGGCTCACCCCGGCAGTGGAGCCCATCCGGGGCGGCACCGACGGGGCGCGGTTGAGCTATATGGGGCTGCCCTGCCCCAATCTGGGCACCGGCGGCTACAACTTCCACGGCCCGCTGGAGCTGGCCTGTGTGGAGGAGATGGACGCTGTGGTGGACATTCTTGTCAATATCGCGGCGCTGTACAGCAAATGATTTACAGTTTATTGATTACTTTCCAGTGTGATTGGGGTAAAATGCTGTCAAAGCCTGTAAAGGAGGCGTTTTCGTGATTTACCGCAACGATCACTACGGCCCCATCGACCGTTTCTGCGCCAAGCACCCCCGCTTTGGCATCCCCAACCTGGCTATGTACATCGCCATCGGCCAGGCGCTGGTTGGAATTGTGGATCTGATTATGGATGGGTGGCTCACCGCCACAATGATATTTCTCAGTCCGCTTATCCTTCGTGGGCAGGTATGGCGGCTGGTCACCTTTATCCTTGTACCGCTGGAGGAAAATCCGTTCTACCTGCTGCTGAGCTGCTATGTGATCTATTGGACAGGCCAGATGCTGGAGCGGGAGTGGGGCACCGCCAAGTTCACCCTGTTCTACCTCAGCGGGGTTCTGCTGTCCATTCTGGGCGGGATGCTCCTTGGCACCATCGACATCTATTACATCCACCTATCCTTCTTCCTGGTGATTGCCACGCTGTACAGCGAAATGCAGGTGCTGTTTATGTTCGTGGCGCCCATCAAGATGAAGTGGCTGGCCCTCCTGGACGTGGGGTTTATCCTGCTGAACGCGGTGCGGTTTGGCCCCTTTGTCCTGCTGATTGCGCTGCCAAGCTTCATCAATTACTTCATTTTTACCTGGCCTGTCTGGTCCATGAAGCTGGGCTTTGTCCGCCGCCGGGCGGACCCCCAGGTCATCAATTTCAAAAAAGTCCAGAAGCAGGCCCAGAAAAAGGCGAGGGAAACCGGCGGGTACCTGCACAAGTGCGCGGTGTGCGGCCTCACCGATGAGGACGACCCCGGCATGGAATTCCGCTACTGCTCCAAGTGCGACGGCTACTATTGCTATTGCGCCAATCACATCAATAACCATATCCATATCCATTGAAACGAAGCATGACACCCCCGCCGGCGGCGGGGGTGTTCGCATGCCATGTCCACATCTTTCACCATTCGCCCTTTCCCGCCATAGGATAGCTTGCGGGCAGTCCGCAGGGCGGCCCGCGCGGGAAAGGAGCAAAGAATCATGTATGAAGCATTGTGTTTGTCCGCTCTCCGGGAAGGGGAGAGCGCTTATGTGACCGAGGTAAACGCGGGGCCCGCCATGGACCGGCGGCTCACTGACCTGGGGCTGGTGCGGGGCACCCGGGTGACCTGTGTGCTGCGCAGCCCCGCCGGGGATCCCTGTGCCTATCTCATCCGGGGTGCGCTCATCGCCCTGCGCCGGGCGGACGCGGACGGTGTGGCGTTGGAGCGGCAGATTCAAGCTGTCCCGGCCCAGGCGGTGGCTACATCATGAACCGGGTGGCGCTGGCAGGCAATCCCAATGTGGGCAAGTCCACCCTGTTCAATGCACTGACTGGACTTAGACAGCATACAGGAAACTGGGCGGGCAAGACAGTGGCTACCGCCCGGGGAGAGTATACATTTAACGGGGAGGAGTACCAGCTCATTGATCTGCCTGGTACTTACTCGTTGGCGGCCCACTCCCAGGAGGAGGCGGTGGCCCGGGACTACATCGAGAGCGGCCAGGCGGACGGGGTGGTTGTGGTGTGCGACGCCACCTGCCTGGAGCGCAATTTGATCC
>JAIEFH010000186.1 GCA_029067025.1 Oscillospiraceae bacterium
GGAGATCGTGCCGACTTTGTTTATCGGCTCCACCTTTGGCTGCGTTGTGGGGCCGCTGCTGGGGCTGGATCCGGCGTTCGGGGCGGCTATCTCCATGATCGCCCTGTTCTGCGGGGTGGTGAACTGCCCCCTGGCCTCCATTTTCCTGGCTATCGAACTGTTCGGCGGGGGCGGGCTGATGTTTTTCGCCCTGGCCTGTGCGCTGAGCTTCCTGCTCAGCGGGAATTACTCGCTGTACTCCAGCCAAAATATCGTCTATTCCAAGCTGGAGGCCCGGCTGAACAATCAAAAATAAAGCACCGCCGGGAGGACTATCCTCCCGGCGGTATTTTTTACCTCTGGTATTCAAATTCCAGATTGTACAGGCACACCGCGTCCCCGTCCTGGACGCCCAAATCCTCCAACTGTTGGTACACTCCCGCGTCCCGGAGCCGCCGCTCGAACCAGTTGCGGCTCTCGTAATCGCCAAAATTCACGTTGGCCATGAGCTGGCGCAGCCAGGGCCCGTCCACCAGCCAGGTGCCGTCCTCGTCCCGCTGGATCTCCAGGGCCTCGGATGTGTCCACCTCGGGGGGCCGCTCCACATAGGTGGGCTCATACACGATGACCGGCGGCAGGGTGGACAGCTCCGCCGCCGCGGCGTACATCAGCTCTTTTGTGCCCCGGTGGGTGGCGGCGGACAGCTCGAACAGGGGGCAGCCCTTGGCCTCCACATGGGCCCGCAGTTTTGCCAGCAGCCCGGGATCTTCCATGATGTCCACCTTGTTGGCGGCCACCAGCATCCGCCTCGAGGCCAGCTCAGGCGACCACCGCTGGAGCTCCTGGCAGATGGCGTCGAAGTCCTCAACGGGGTCGCGCCCCTCGGAGCCGGACACGTCCACCACATGGATGAGCAGGCGGCAGCGGTCCACATGCCGCAGAAAGTCGTGGCCCAGCCCCGCGCCGTCGGCGGCGCCCTCGATGATGCCGGGGATGTCCGCCAGCACGAAGGACTGCCCCTCATCCACGGGCACCACACCCAGGTTGGGGGAGAGTGTGGTGAAGTGGTAGTTGGCGATTTTGGGCTGCGCCCGGGTCACCACGCTGAGCAGGGTGGACTTGCCCACGTTGGGGAAGCCCACTAGCCCCACGTCGGCCAGCAGCTTCAGCTCCAGCAAAACCTCCCGGTACTGTCCGGGCAGACCCGCCTTGGCGAACCGGGGCACCTGCCGGGTGGGGGTGGCAAAGTGCTGGTTGCCCCAGCCGCCGTTGCCGCCCCGGGCCAGCACGAAGTCCTCCTCGGTGGACATATCGCAGATAATTTCGCGGGTTTCCAGGTCGCGCACCACCGTGCCCCGGGGCACCCGGATCACCAGGTCACTGCCGTCCTTGCCGGAGCAGCGCTTGCCCTGACCGTCCTTGCCGTTTTCGGCCACGTATTTGCGCTTGTAGCGGAAGTCCATCAGGGTGGACATATGGGGATCCACCCGCAGGATGATGTCTCCGCCCCGCCCGCCGTCGCCGCCGTCGGGACCGCCGGCGGCCACGTACTTCTCCCGGTGGAAGGCCACCGCGCCGCCGCCGCCCGCCCCCGCCCGGACGGTGATGCGGGCGGTGTCGATGAATTGATTGGCCATAAAGACCTCCTTTCGTCAAAAAAGCCGCAAACGGTCCCCCGTTTGCGGCTTTCCGGCAAATCTTACTGCGCGATTTCAACAATAGAAACCTGCTTGCGGTCCTTGCCCAGGCGCTCGAACTTCACCTTGCCGTCCTTGAGGGCGAACAGGGTGTCGTCGCTGCCCTTGCCCACGTTGACGCCGGGGTGGATGTGGGTGCCGCGCTGACGCACCAGGATGTTGCCCGCCAGCACGAACTGGCCGTCGGCGCGCTTCACGCCCAGGCGCTTGGCCTGGGAGTCACGGCCGTTCTTGGTGGAGCCGCCGCCCTTTTTGTGGGCGAAGAACTGGATGTTGAGCTTCAGCATAGTCGTTTCCGTCCTTTCTGTTAAAGGTTAAGGGATCTTAGTCCTCATCGTCGTCATCCAAAAGGACGACGAGATTTTCGGGATATTCCTCCGCCATGGCCTGGAGGTAGACCAGCAACCCGGTCATAACCGCCTGGCACAGGTCGTCGCTGGCCTCGTTCAGGGCGGGGGGGAGCTTGAGGGAGATGCGGGCGTCCTTCTCCTTGACCTTCACCTGGG
>JAIEFH010000187.1 GCA_029067025.1 Oscillospiraceae bacterium
CTCGTTGACCACCCGCAGGGCCTCCTTGGCCAACGGCTCCATCTTAACGAACCACTGGGCGGAGATGATGGGCTCCACGTCGTTGTGGCAGCGGTAGCAGGTGCCCACGTTGTGCTGGTGGTCCTCCACCTTCTCCAGCAGGCCCAGCTCCTCCAGGTCGGCGATGACCGCTTTGCGGGCCTCGTAACGATCCATGCCCTGGTATTTGCCGCCGTGCTCGTTGACCACGCCGTGGTCGTCCAGCACCCGGATGGTGTCCAGGTTGTGCCGGAGCCCGACTTCAAAATCGTTGGGGTCGTGGGCGGGGGTCATCTTCACGCAGCCGGTGCCGAATTCCAGATCCACGTATTCGTCAGCCACGATGGGGATTTCCCGATCCATCAGCGGCAGCAGGCACTTCTTGCCGATGATGTCCTGATAGCGCCCGTCGGCGGGGTTGACGGCCACGCCGGTGTCGCCCAGCATGGTCTCGGGCCGGGTGGTGGCCACGATGACGTACCGCCCCTCCTCGCCCACGATGGGGTATTTAATGTGCCACAGGTGGCCGGGCTTGTCCTGGTACTCCACCTCCGCGTCGGAAAGCGCGGTGACGCAGTTGGGGCACCAGTTGACGATGCGGGAGCCTTTGTAGATGAGCCCCTTCTCGTACAGGGAGACGAACACATGGCGGACGGCTTTGGACAGCCCCTCGTCCATGGTGAAGCGGGAGCGCTCCCAGTCGGCGGACACGCCCAGCTTCTTCTGCTGCTCCACGATGCGGTTGCCGTACTTGTGCTTCCAGTCCCACACCCGCTCCAGGAACTTTTCCCGGCCCAGGTCGTGGCGGGTGAGGCCCTCTTTGGTGCGCAGCTCCTCCTCCACCTTGATCTGGGTGGCGATGCCCGCGTGGTCGGTGCCGGGGAGATACAGGGCGGCGTAGCCTTGCATCCGCTTGTAGCGGGTGAGCATATCCTGCATGGCATCGTCCATGGCGTGGCCGATGTGGAGCTGGCCGGTGACGTTGGGGGGCGGCATGACGATGGTGAAGGGCTTCTTCTCGGGGTCGCGGATGCCGCGGAAGCAGCCGTTCTCCTCCCAGGCCTGGTAGACGCGGCCCTCCACCTCCTGGGGTTCGTAGATTTTGGGTAATTCTCTGCTCATTTGAACACACTCCTTTTGGGGCAGAATGATTTCATGTTTTCTTTTGTTATGCTGGTGCATAACAAAAGGCCCGCCCCAAGCATTTTGCTCAGGGCGAACCTGAAAAAGTCCGCGGTACCACCTGAATTTCCCGCAAGGCGGGACGCTCATTGCCTCTGTAACGGGAGGGCCCGCCGGTTCCTACTGCCGTTCAAAACCGGGGCTCGGGGACGACTTCGCCCTGTCTCCGCTGCGGCCTCGCACCAAAACAGCCGCTCTCTGAAACGGAGGGGGAGGGGTACTGCTTCCCTTCCTTGCCTTTTACCCACCTAGTATATGCAAAACAGAACGGTTTGTCAAGGGAAGGTTTTTGTCAGCGGCCCCCAAAATACGTATTGTAATTTCCCCCGAAATCGTGTACACTAATACTATCCATATGAGGAGGGACAGCTTATGAAAATTGCGAGCTTTATCTTGAGAACCGCGGCCATCGCCCTGGCAGCTTCGTCGGTGGCCTGTCTGGCCGTGGCCCACCTGTGCGCGTCCCTCCGGGACGCCGACTGACAAAGGAGGTACGAAAATGAAAACTGCCCGTTTTATTTTGAAGATCGTGGCCACCGTTATGACGCTGGCCGCCGTGGTGTGCGCCATCGTGGCGTTCTGGGATCAGATCATGGACTTGTTCGACACCATCATCGACAAGGTGGAGGAGAAGCGCGCCGACCACTGCTTTGAGCCCGAGGAGTTCGACGACTACGACGACAGTATCCTATAAGGAGAGCCGCCCGGCCAGAAATGGCCGGGCGGCTTTTTATCGGATTTTCCGGGCTTCCAGATAGAACCGCTTGTCATGGGCCTCGCCCATGGAGAAGGTCTTGCGGGGAAGAACGCCGTCGTGAATGACGGAGGGGAACAGGTCCTCCTTGGCCATAGGGGGCAGCAGGAAGGCGATGTTGCCGGGCCGGGCGGCGAACTCCCGGGCCACGTCCTCGCCGTGGATGTAGTCCACCCGCCCGGGGTGGTTGATCAGGTAGTCGTCCAGGAAGTTCTGGAGGGCCCCTACGGGCAGCTGGGCGGCGGAGCGGGGCACGGTGATGACCCCCTGGGAGCCCGCGCACACGTAGCCCAGGGGCAGGCCGTCCCCTTGGGGCTCCTTGCCCCGGCAGGAACCGGGATAGGCGCGCACCAGGGCGTCCAGCAGGGCCTCGGGGTCGGTGTGGAATACCACCCGGTGGATGGGCTCGAACTCCAGGCTGTCGTCGTGGAGGTTCACCAGCTCGCACAGGGCGTACCGGGCGCGGAGGGTATCCCACTTCTCGGGGGGCACGAGCCGCTTCTGCCGCTCGTAGCACTCCTTGGCGGTGGCCAGGGCGTGGTTGCCGTCCCCCATGGCGAAGAGCATGACGGGCTCGTCCTTGGTGCCGTATTTGGCATTGAAGGAGTCAGGGGCGGCCAGGGCGGACAGTGCCGCCGCCACCTGGGAAAGCTGCTCCTCGGTCAGCCGCCAGCCCTTGATGTGCCCACCCTGCTCCATCAGGTCGAAGTCGTACAGCAGCTCCATGGAGTCCGTCTGGGCCGCCAGGGGCTCGATGACGGTGCGCTGAGGATCGTCAGCCAGCAGCATGGCGTGGGGCAGCTCGATGGGGGCGTTTTTGCGCACCGCCACGCGGGGCGGGATGCGGGACATGACCACCCCTTCCGTGGCCCGGATGAGGGCGTCGGACCCCGGCTCATAGTCGTAGTCCTTGAGATCCGCCTTGCCTACCAGCCCCCGGCGGACGCGGCCGTTGTGCAGGGTGCGCTCCACATAGATCATGGCGTGGGGCAGGGTTTTGAACCGGCCCTCCCGGAGATAGGCGGCCATGGTGGCGTTGATGTCGGTGATGTCCATCTCCACCTGGGGGCCGTCCAGGCTGCTCTCGGGCAGGATGAGCCGCAGGGCGGAGGGGGCGCGGCCCACCCGGCCCTCCACACGCTCCCAGTACTCGGGCTGGGAGGTGTACTGGTCGCAGGCCACCACAGCCCACTTGTCGTAGTCGCAGCCCTGGGGCAGCAGGATGTCCGTGGGACGGAAGGGGAGACAGCCGAAATCAGCTTTCATGGCGAAGACCTCTTTTCAATGGAAGATAGGCGTTACAGCGCGGCTTTGATAGCATCCAGCAGATCGGGGAAGTCCTCAAAGGCGGGCAGCTCGGGGTGGGCGGCCTTGATGGCCTCAGTGGACTTGAACAGGAAGCCGGCTTTGCTGGCCTGGATCATACCGAGGTCGTTGAAGCTGTCCCCGGCGGCGATGGTGTCAAAGCCGCAGGACTGGAGGGCTTTTACGGTGGTGAGCTTGGACTTCTCGCACCGCATTTTGTAGCCGGTGATCTCCCCGTCCGGGGCGACTTCCAGGGTGTTGCAGAACAGGGAGGGCCAGCCCAGCTTAGCCATCAGGGGCTTGGCGAACTGCTCGAAGGTGTCGCTCAAAATCACCACCTGGGTCAGCGTGCGCAGCTCGTCCAAAAACTCCTTCGCCCCAGGGAGGGGGTCGATCTTGGCGATGGTGGCCTGGATCTCCTTCAGGCCCAGGCCGTGCTCCTTCAAAATGCCCAGCCGCCAGGTCATCAGCTTGTCGTAATCCGGCTCGTCCCGGGTGGTGCGGCGCAGCTCGGGGATGCCGCTGGCCTCGGAGAAGGCGATCCAGATCTCGGGGACGAGGACGCCCTCCATATCTAAACAGACAATGTTCATCTCTAATGTTCTTCCTTTCCTCAAAGGCTTTTCAAGAATGTTTCCAGCCGCGCTAGCGCCTCGGCCAGGTCGTGCATGGAGGCGGCGTAGCAGGCCCGGACATAGCCCTCGCCGCCGGGGCCGAAGGCGGAGCCGGGGATCACCGCCACCCGCTGCTCGGCCAGGAAGCGGTCGCAGAACTCCTCGCTGGTCAGCCCCGTGGACTTGATGCAGGGGAAGGTGTAGAACGCGCCTAGCGGCTCAAAGCAGGGCAGCCCCAGCTTGCGGAAGCCGTCCACCAGGAAGCGGCGGCGGCCGTCGTACTCGTCCCGCATGGCCTCAATGTCCCCGTCGCCGTGGTCCAGCGCCTCGATGGCGGCGTACTGGCTGGTGGTGGGGGCGGACATGATGGCGTACTGGTGGAGCTTGGTCATGGCGGCGATGAGGGGCTTGGGCCCGCACACGTAGCCCAGCCGCCAGCCCGTCATGGAGTAGGCCTTGGAGAAGCCGTTGATGACCAGGGTGCGCTCATACATATCCGGGATATTGGCCAGGGACACATGGCGCCCGCCGTAGGTCAGCTCGGCGTAGATCTCATCGGAGACGACCATGATGTCCGTGCCCCGGAGTACGTCCGCCAGCGCCTCTAAATCCTCCCGGCCCATGACGCCCCCGGTGGGGTTGTTGGGGAAGGGGAGCACCAGTACCTTGGTGCGGGGGGTGATGGCGGCTCTCAGCTCGTCTGGGGTGAGGCGGAAGTCGTTTTCCGCTTTCGTCTCCACCGTCACGGGCACGCCGTGCATCATGGACACCAGCGGCCCATAGCACACGAAGGAGGGGGCTGGGATGATGACCTCATCCCCCGGCTCCAGCAGGCAGCGGAAGGCCAGGTCAAGCCCCTCGCTGCCGCCCACGGTGACCAGGATCTGGCCCACAGGGGCGTATTCCAGATCAAACCGGCGCTTTAAGTACCGGGAAATGCCGGCGCGCACGTCGGAGAGGCCCGCGTTGGGGGTGTACTTGGTGAAGCCCTTTTCCAGGGAGAAGATGCCCGCGTCCCGGATGTGCCAGGGGGTGGGTAGGTCGGGCTCGCCGATGCCCAGTGAGATACCACCCTCCATGCCCTGGAGCAGGTCAAAGTATTTTCGGATGCCGGAGGGCTGGATGTCCTGCACCCTCTGGCACATGATTTTGCCGTAGTCCATTATTCAAACACGAACCTTTCCTCCTGAAGCTCCTGTACGGGGAAGATCAGATGCTTTTCCTTGTATTTCTTCAGAATAAAGTGGGTGGCGGTGCCGGTGACGCCCTCAATGGGAGCCAGCTTCTCGCCCACGAACTGGGCTACCTCTTTCAGCGTGCGCCCGGAGATGGTGACCGTCATATCGTAGGCCCCGCCGGACATGAGGTAGAGGGACTCCACTTCCTCATACTGGTAGATGCGCTGGGCTACCCGGTCAAAGCCCTCCCCCCGTGTGGGGGTGACGCTGACCTCGATCAGGGCGGTGACCGACTCCTGCTGGGTGCGGTCCCAGTCCACGATGGTCTTGTAGCCCAGAATGATGCGGTCCTTCTCATATTGTGCCACCGCCGCCGACACCTCGCCCTCCGTCATGCCGGTCATGGCGGCGAGCTGGGCGTGGGTCAGGGTGGAGTCATCCTCCAAAAGGTGGAGCAGATCTTTCATGGTGTGTGCCTCCTAAAAACGATTGCGCAAAGATGATTGTAACATTATATACTTTATAAAGGGAAATGGCAATCCCCTTTTCCGGCAATCAGACAGAATCCTGCAAAAGCTCTTGCAATCCGGCGGCATATGGGGTATAATACATTGACTTATTTCTAATGAAACTATAAAATTTTCGATATTGGAGGACGAGACCAATGGCAATGATTACAGCAGGCGATTTCCGCAACGGCGTGACCTTCGAGATGGAAGGCAAAGTGATGCAGGTGGTGGAGTTCCAGCACGTCAAGCCCGGCAAGGGCGCCGCTTTCGTGCGCACCAAGATGAAGAACGTCATCACCGGCGCTGTCACCGAGACTTCCTTCAACCCCACCGCCAAGTTTGAGCAGGCCTTCGTGGACCGCAAGGACATGGAGTACAGCTACAACGACGGCGACCTGTACTACTTCATGGACATGGAGTCCTATGAGATGCTGCCCGTGAACAAGAGCGTGCTGGGCGACAACTTCAAGTTCGTCATGGAGAACATGACCTGCAAGGTCATGTCCTACAAGGGCAGCGTGTTCGGCGTGGAGCCCCCCAACTTCGTGGAGCTGGTGGTCACCGAGTCCGACCCCGGCGTGAAGGGCGACACCGCCACCAACGTCACCAAGCCCGCCAAGCTGGAGAGCGGCGCGGAGATCAAGGTGCCCCTGTTCATCAATCCCGGCGACAAGATCCGCATCGACACCCGCACCGGCGAGTATCTTGAAAGGTGCAAGGGCTAATCCAATGACCATTTCTGAAAAAGTGGCCTATATCCAGGGCTTGTTTGAGGGCATGGAGCTGGACAAGTCCGATATGAAGGTGGCCCGGGTGCTGTCCGAGGTGCTGGATGTACTGAAGGAGGTCGGCCAGCAGTTGGACGGTATGGACGCCGCCATGGATCAGTTCGACGAGGAGCTGGACGCCCTGGGGGACACCGTGGCCGATCTGGAGGAGGCCGTGTTTGACGACGAGGACGAGCAGGACGGCGACTTTGACGACCTGGATGACGACGACGAGGATTTCTTTGAGATCCCCTGCCCCACCTGTGGAGAGGACCTGGTGGTGGACGACGAGGCCCTGGCCGCCGGCGTGGTGGACTGCCCCGTGTGCGGCGGCAAGTTCGCCTTGTCCTTTGACGACGAGAAGGACAGCGACCCGGACGACGAATAAGCATAGTGAAGCCCCCCGGCGAAAGCCGGGGGGCTTGTTCTATGAATGGGGCCTCCGCACGAGCCGGAGGTTGCTTTAATAACGGGGCCCCCACGCGAGCCCAATGAAATGGGTCGCGTGGGGAGAGGAGGGATAAGGGAGCGCAGTGGGGAATGCCCGGAGGGCGTTTCCCACGGAGCGGACTTTATTCCGACGATGGCGGCAGCTTGCGGTACACCTTCCCGTTTTCCGGCGTCCTGCCCCGGATGGCGAACAGCTCCTCCACGGTGACAAAGTGAAAGCCGCGGGCCATCAGCGCGTCCACCACCTGGAGGGCGGTGTCCACGCTGGCGGGATAGATGTCATGGAGCAGGATGATGTCCCCGTCCTGGGCCTTGTCCACAATGAACTTAACTTGGCGGGCGGTATCACGGTCAGACCAGTCCTCCGGATCCACGGACCAGAGGACGATGGGGGCCGCCGCCCGGGCCTTGCCGGCGGCGCTGATCATGCCGTAGGGGGGCCGGAGCATAAAGCTCTCCCGCCCCAGCAGAGCGGTGAGGGTCTCCCGCAGCTTGTCTACCTCGGCGTAGAAATCGGTGGCATTGAGCTGGGCCAGGGATTTGTGGTGGTAGGTGTGCAGCCCCACCTGGTGGCCCTCACCCTCCATACGCTGGAGGAGCAGTTCATTGCCCTCCACGTTCTGGCCGATGACGAAGAAGGTGGCGTGAACGCCCCGCTGGGCCAGGCCGTCCAGCAGGACGGTGGTGGTGGAACACCGGGGGCCGTCGTCAAAGGTGAGGGCCACATAGGGCCCCGCGGGAATCCGCGCCTCGCCCATGACCTCCCGATCCGCCTCGGGCGCTTCCCAGGGCCAGCAGGTCACCGCCGCCGGCGCCAAAAGCAGCAGGGCCAGCGCCCCCGCTGCCAGACGCTTTTTCCAACTCGCCAAGCCGCCACCGCCTTTCATACGTAACTTTGGTCAGTATGATACCTGACTGCTCCACCCCCCTTCAGGGGTGGAGCAATATGATTCATAACTGTGGTCAGTATGCGCCCGCGGCGGGGTTTTATACGCTTTTGACAAAAACAGCGAAGGGCTGGGAAACTTTTCCCGGCCCTTCGTTTTTGAAATTTTAGAGAATAATGAGCTGCTTGGGAGAGTGGGTGATGTCGATGCAGCCGTCCTCGGTGAGCATGATAACATCCTCGATGCGCACGCCGAACTTTCCGGGGATATAGATGCCCGGCTCGGCGGACAGCAGCGCCCCGGCGGGGATGGGCTTATTCCACAGGGAGCTGAAGCGGGGGTTCTCGTGGATCTCAATGCCCAGAGAGTGGCCGAAGCCGTGGCCGAAGTACTCCCCGTACCCCGCGTCCGCGATGACCTTTGCCCCGGCCTCGTGGACCTCCTTGCCGGTGACCCCGGCGCGGGCCGTGGCGATGCCCGCCAGCTGTGCCTTGAGGACGGTGTTGTAAACCAGCTCCATTTCCTCGGTGGGCTGGCCCACGGCCACGGTGCGGGTCATGTCGGAGCAGTAGCCCCCCACTTTGCAGCCAAAGTCCATGGTGACGAACTGGCCCATCTGAATCACGTCTGGGCCGGGGATGGCGTGGGGCTTGGAGCCGTTGGCGCCGCAGGCCACGATGGGGTCGAAGGAGTTGCGCTCCGCGCCCTTGCGGGCCATGATATAGGTCAGCCGGGCGGCCACCTCGCTCTCGGTGAGGCCGGGCTTGATGAAGTTCAGGATCTCCAGCAGGGCTTCGTCGGTGATCCGCTGGGCTTCCTTCATGGCGGCCAGCTCGTCGGCGTCCTTTACCATGCGCAGGTCGGTGAGCAGGGAGGAGGCGGGGACAAACTCGGCCTCCACGTCCTTTGTCCAGGCGGTGTGGTCGGCTACGGACATATACTCCTCCTCGAAGCCCAGCTTGACCACGCTGTGGGTCTTGACCAGCTCCGCGATCTGCTTGCGGTAGGTGTTGTCCGACGTCCACAGGATCACCTCCGCCCCGGCGATGAGGCTTTGGGCGGCCTCAATGTACCGGGAGTCGGTGTAATACCAGGTCTTGTCCGGGGTGATGAGAGCCGCGCCCTCCCCGTGGAAGCCCACGGCGTAGAACTCGCCGGGCTCGCTGGTGACCAGCATGGCGTCCAGGCCGCGATCCTTCAGACCTGCGGCGATCTTTTCAAAATGGGTCATGGGAAACATCTCCTTATATATGATTTGTCAGAAAACCTTGATAAATCCGTTTCATGGTTAAGGCGTCCTCTGCCTGTGTTCCCGCGCTCTCGCAGATGAAGGTGGGGCTCCATCCCCGCCGTGCCACTGCTTCCGCCAGCGGCGCCCAGTCCGGGCCGTAGCCCCCGTCGTCGGCAAAGGTGCGGTGGCACTTCTCGCCGCCGTTGGGGGTGAACTCAATGTGGGAGAAGTGGCTGTGGAAGCGGCTGGCCCGCTCCTGTCCCAGCATCTCTTCTATGCGGTTCAGCATCCGCTCCATGGCCTCGGCTCCGTCATCCGCCCCCAGGGAGCGGGCGTACAGGTGGCCGAAATCCACGCAGGGCAAAAGCCGCTCGTCCACGGTGCAAAGCTCCAAAACCTCGTCCAAATCGCCCAACTGATTGATCTTGCCCATGGTCTCGGGGCACAGGGTGATGTGGCCGAACCCAGCGCCGTCGCAGGCGGCAATGACCTCTTTGAGCGAACGCAGGGCGATGTCCTGGGCCTCCCGTCGGGAGCGCTTCATCAGCGCCCCGGAGTGGATCACCACACGCTTTGCCCCCATCCAGTCCGCCACCAGACAGGCCCCGGTGATATAACCGATGGTCTTTTGCAAAGCCTCCGGGTCGGGGTTGGCCAGGTTGATGAAATAGGGCGCGTGGAGGGAGAGGGAGATGCCGTGTTCCGCGGCGGCCACGCCCACCTTCCGGGCGGTGGCCTCCCCCACATGGACGCCCTTGCCGCACTGGTACTCGTAGCAGTCCAGGCCGATCTCCGCCAGCCAGCGGGGCGCGTCGGCAGAGGATTTATAAGGGAAATTTTCCGCGTTGCCCGCGGGGCCGAAGATGGCGCTCATAGCGTTTCTCCTTTCCCGGACAGCAGCCGGAAGGGAACCTCCACGGCGTAGCGCAGATACCGCCCCGGGTTGCCCGCCAGCCGGATGGGCTCCACCAAAATAGCGGACACCCCCGCCCGGTTGCCCCCCAGCACATCGGTGAACACCTGGTCGCCCACGATGGCGGTCTGCTCCCGGGTCACGCCCATCCGCTCCATGGCCTTCACAAAGGAGGGCGTCTTGGGCTTGCCCGCGTGGCCGATGTAGGGTACGTCCAGCCCCTCGGCGAAAACGCGGGGGCGGCTCTCGTGCCGGTTGTTGGACAGCACGAACAGGGTCACGCCGTGGGCGGCCAGGTCATCCCGCCATGCCTTCAATTTTTCGTCCGGCAGGGGTACACCGTAGGGTACCAACGTGTTGTCCAGGTCTGCCAGCAGCAGTTTGAAGCCCCGGCGGGCCAGGGCTTCGCCGGACAGCTCGTAAATATCATGGGCCACAAAGCGGGCCCGAAACCATGCCATATTCCACCTTCTATTCCGCCCAGGACGAGCATAGATTGTGATACACGCTGATTGATATAGTATCACGAAATTCTGCCGTTAGCAAGGGGGAACTCCCATGAAAGAGCTATTGTTGGTGCTGCCCGCCGGACGGGAGACCCGGGCGCGGAGCTTCGGCCTGGCCCCGGCCCACATGGCCTACCGGGTGGGGG
>JAIEFH010000188.1 GCA_029067025.1 Oscillospiraceae bacterium
GACATGGCCCTCCGATGTCCCTCCTAAAATTACCACAAAATAGGAGAAAATCGGCCCAAAAATCAGACCATGGAGGGACATAGAAAAAACCGCAACCCCTTGATAGCAGAGGGGTTGCGGGGATGGTGCCGGTGGCGGGACTCGAACCCGCACGCCATCGCTGGCAATGGATTTTGAGTCCACCTCGTCTACCAATTCCAACACACCGGCCTTTGTATTTCCAAGTCCAGCTCCCAATGTCGCCTCCGAGAAATCGGAGGGACATTGTGGAGGGACATGAAATGCAAATTACATATTGAGTTGTCAAAAGTCCTTGCGGTGCAAGGGATAGCGCCGGAGCCACGGGAAATGACGTAGTTGATTTTGAGTCAAGTACGTCTACCAATTCCATCACACCGGCAAGCGCATGGGGTATTATACTACACTTTTGCCCCAAACGCAAGGGTCATTCTTTGGGATTTTCCAAATTTTCCGCCTCGTTGCCCTCCTCCAGATCCAGGTCGGCCACCGTCAGCGCCATCAGATCCTCTATCTTCGGCGACTCCATGGCCGCCACCCGGTTGGCCTGGCGGGCTACCGCGCCCTCAAACACGTTGCGCACGTCCCGGGCGTTGCCAAAGTTCTCATCCCGGCGATCATACATCACTTGGAACGCCTCCGCGGCCGCCTTGTCCGTCTCCTCGTCCAGCTCGTAGCCGTTCTTTTTGCAGACGGAGCGGAAAATCTCCGCCAGCTGCCCGCCGTCGTAGTCCTCAAAGTAGAAATACTTGTTGAACCGGCTCTCCAGACCGGGGTTGGCATGGATGAAATCCCCCATCAGATCGGTGTATCCCGCCACAATGACGATGAGGTTGTCCCGGTGATCCTCCATCCCCTTCAACAGTACCTCAATAGCCTCCCGGCCAAAGTCGTTGGCGTTGTCCTGGTTGGCCAGGGCATAGGCCTCGTCGATGAACAGCACGCCGCCCAGGGCCTTGTCAATGGCCTCCTGGGTTTTGAGGGCGGTCTGCCCCACAAAGCCGGCCACCAGCCCGGACCGATCCACCTCCACCAGCTGGCCCTTGGACAGTACGCCCACGGCGTGGTAGATCTTGGCCAGCAGCCGGGCCACGGTGGTCTTGCCGGTGCCGGGGTTGCCCATAAACACCAGATGCAGGGACATGGGCGGCACGGGCAGCCCCGCCTCCTGGCGCAGCTTGCGCACCTTCACCAGATTGATGAGGCTCTTGACGTCCTCTTTCACCTTGTTCAGTCCGCACAGCCCGTCCAATTGGGCCAGCAGCTCGTCCAGCGTCTCCTCTGGCTCCGCCGGAACCTCCTCCTTTTTTGCCTCTTCCGCTTTGGCGGGGGCGGGGGAGACCGCCTCGTCCTCCGGTTTCCCGGTCTTGACGGGCGCGCCGTCGGTGCGGCGGGCCACAAACTCGTTCACATCCAGATCGGATTTGCCCCCGGTCACTCCGGCATGATCGCAGTAAGCGGACAGGGAGTCGGCGCAGGCGTTGACAAACCCGGCTTCCGCCTCGCTCACCTTGCCGTCCACAGCGGCAAACAGAAGCAGCATCAAGGTAAAGGTATCCACAAACCGGCGGCTCTGGCCGCGCCCCTGCTCCAGATCCGCCTGAACCAGGCGGCGGAAGAAGCTGGGCAGCACGAAGCCGCCATAGCCCTCCACGGCGGAGGCCAGCTCCCAATACAGGGCGGTGGGCACCGGGTTGCCTTTGGAGTAGATGGCGTTGTAATGCTCCACATGGCGGGGAGTGAGCCCCTGGTCGGTCTGCCACACGCCGCAGGCACAGCTGCGCATGAAGCCGTCGGCCTCCCGGCCAAAGGCTACCCGGGCAGAGGGATCCGCGATCTGACGGCGGAAGGCGGTCATCGCCTCGTCATACTGCTTGTGGACGGCGGCGGGGGTCATGGGCTGGGACATGGCGGGCACGCTCCTATCTGTTTCTGTTTCCTACATTATAATATAGAATGAACCGGGCCGCAAGGGCCAAAAGCGCGGCAG
>JAIEFH010000189.1 GCA_029067025.1 Oscillospiraceae bacterium
TGTGGACAGTCATGCCCGCATACTGGCCGCCCTGAGCGATGTCCTCGTCGATAAAGTCGTGGATAAAGTTCTGGCTCATGGAAACGTTCAGCTCTTCTGCCATGTCTGTCACTCCTCGGTAAAATTATAATTGGGCCTCGCTTCCGCAAGGCCCAATTATTATATCCGTTTTTCCAAAGAAAAGCAACCGGCAATATGACCATATCTACCCTGTTTCCTGCCCGGTGTACGCCTGGGCGGCGGCATAGTCCTCGCAGACGGGGTGGAGGGCGGCGGGCCACTCATACCCCAGCTCGATCAGCTCCTGGTCTGTGTAAAGCAGCTTTGACTGCGGCGCAGGCTCCTGCTCCTCCTCCGGCTCATCCCCTTCTTCCACGGGGTACAGCCCCTGGGGCAGCAGGTGACGGTAGCCCTCGGGGGTGGCCACGATGAGCCACAGCCCCGCCGAGCCGTTCACCGGCTCCACCTCCACGCCGCACTGCTGGCACAGGTACTCCATCGCCATCAGCAGACCGAAATCGGAGGCCGGCTCCCCGGACAGGGCGTCCAGGGCCAGCGGTGTACCGCGCTCATCCGCTCCGCCAGCCGACGCGCGGACGATGCCGGCCAGCTCCTCCACGGTATACCCCTCCTCGGCGGAGGGATTGGCCTCCAGCAGGGCGGCGGCGGCGTTCTCCAACTGCTGGACATAGTCCTTTTCCTCCTGCGCCACGGCGGCGGCGCTCCGGCTCCAGTCCAGCTTCACCTCAATGACCCGGCGGGTACCCGCCTCCGGGTAGAGGGAGATGGTCTTACTGTTGATGTCGTGGTGCCGGAACAGCGCCGGGGCGCTGAGGCAGGCCAGCTCCAGCAGCTGTTCCACCAGTTCCCGGTCGCCGGAGAAGTAGGAGGCCAGGAACGCGGCGGAGCTCTCCTGCCCGGTCACCAGCCGGGACAGCTCCTGGCGCACCCCGGCAAGGCCCGTCACCTCCCGCAGACCGTTTACCTCCTGGGCTGTGCGGGAGTAGGCCACGCGCAGCTCCACCTCGTAGTAGGTGAGCACGCGGGTGGTCTCATAGGTCAGGAAACGCACGGAAAACGCGCCCAGCGGATCCTCGTACATCACCTCGTCCCGGGCGTTGGCCAGGTCGGCCTCCACATCCCCGGTGTAGTTGTAAAGCCGGATGGTGCCCCCGGTGCGGTGGCCGTTGACGAAGTAGAGGATGGCGTTCACCAGCCCCTGGTAACTCTCCGCCCGGAGGACGGACTCGTCCTCGGTGACGGCGTAGTCCACATGGGTGGTGATGGTCTCGTGGCCCCGATCCAGCATGGCCCCGCAGCCGCTGAGGGCCAGCGCCAAACAAAGGCATAGGGCCAATATCCGTTTTTTCATGAGAGTGCCCCCTCGCTGACCGCTTCTCCGCGCTTCTTTAAAGATCGTCTTTCTTATAATCCCGGAACCCCTCGCCCAGCACCTCGTGGGCATTGCACACGATGACGAAAGCGGCGGGGTCGATGTCCTTCACCGCGGCCTTGATGGCGGCAATCTCCCGCTGCTTGAAGGCGCACATCAGCACATTCTTTTCCGTCCCGGTGTACGCCCCCTGTCCGTGGAGGATGGTCACGCCCCGATCCAGATCCTTGACAATGGCGTCGGAGATCTCCTTGTTTTTATCGCTGATGATATAGGCCACCTTGGCGGTGTCCAGGCCGTACAGCACGCCGTCCATGACGATGGTGGAGATATACAGCGCCACCAGGCCGTACAGCGCGGCGTACAGGGTCTGGAACGCAATGGCCACCGTCACGATCACCGCCAGGTCAATGCCCATCAGCAGCTTGCCCATGGGCAGCCAGGCCAGCTTCAGCTTCAGCAGCCGGGCCATCAGGTCGGTGCCGCCGGTGGTGGCGCCCTGCTGAAAAATGAGGCCCAGGGACAATCCCAGCAGCAGCCCGCCGAAGATACAGGCCAACAGCGGCTCCATAGGCTCCCACACCCGCAGGGGGGTGAGCAGGTCAATAAACACCGAGGAGATAAACATGGCGTATAGGGACGACACCAGAAGCCGCCCGCCGATGAGCTTCCAGCCCAGGATAAACAGCGGAACGTTCAGCACAATAACGGTGACGCCGATGGGAAAGACCGGAACCAGGTAGTTGACGATCTGGGCCACGCCGGTGACGCCACCAAAGGCAATTCCGTTGGGGGCGTAGCACCACACAAAGCCCAGCGCGTAGCAGGCGGAGCCCAGCGTAATAATCAAAACCGGCAGGAGGGTCTTTTTCAAACGGGCCATAGAGTACCTCCGATCATAATAAAGTCATCTGTTCTTCGCCCCGGTCCTCCTCCTTGAGAAGCGCTCCGGCGGCAGGCAGGGAGCGGGCCCGGTAGCGGGCGGCGTTGACGATGTGGGTGGCAGCGAGGGGCTTGGCCCACACCACCTTGTGCTTGGCCTTCACCGCCATGACGCCCACCCCCTGGGTGGAACGGGTGGTCTTAGGGGTGAGGGAGGCGGTGTGGAATACCACGCACCGCCCGTCGCTGGCGCTGACCGCCATCTCCTGATCCTCCGCCAGCAGGCAGGCGGACACCAGGGGGAACTTGTCGCAGTAGGCCCCGGTGAGCTTGCGCCGGCGGGTCTGGGTCTGGTAGGCGGACAGCTCCACCCTTGCGGCCTTGCCGTTGTCAAAGAAGAACAGCACGTGGGCGGAGTAGTCCCCGGGCGCGCAGGCCCAGACGAATTTCTCCTCCGGATCCATGCCCAGCTTGGTGGGCAGATAGTCCCCCAGCACGCTGGCCTTGGTGTCGTCAAAGTCGCTGAGGCGGGTCTTGTAGCACTGCTGTTTGTCGGTAAACACCAGCAGCTCGTCCCCGTTGTTCCCCTCCCACTGGAGGTACGGGCCGTCCCCTTCTTTGTATTTCTGCTCGCCGCTCATGCGCAGGGACTGGGGGGTGATCTTCTTAAAATACCCTTCCCGGGAAATAAACACATTCACCGGGTAGGCGGGGACCTCCTCCAACCCGGCGGCCTTCTCCTCCTCCGCCGCCTGCTGGTACTCGTAGACGATCTCGGTGCGCCGGGGGGCGGCATACTTCTTTTTGACGTTTTTCAGTTCGTCAATGATGATGTCCTTGATGCGTCCGGGGGAGTTGATGATGTCCCTGAGATCGGCGATCTCCTTCTCCAGCTCGGCAACCTCCTCCACCCGCTTGAGGATATACTCCTTGTTGATGTTGCGCAGCCGGATGTCCGCCACAAACTCCGCCTGGATCTGGTCGATGCCGAAGCCGATGATGAGGTTAGGCACCACCTCGGCGTCCTCCTCTGTCTCCCGGATGATGCGGATGGCCTTGTCAATGTCCAGCAGGATGCGCTTCAGGCCCTTCAGAAGATGGAGCTTATCCTCCTTCTTTTTGCACACGAAGTAGGTGCGCCGCCGCACGCCGTCCATCCGCCATGCCGTCCATTCGTCCAAGATCTCCCTCACACCCATAACCCTCGGCATCCCGGCGATGAGGATGTTGAAGTTGCAGGAGAAGCTGTCCTGGAGGGGGGTCATCTGGAACAGCCGGTTCATCAGCTTATCCGGGTCGGTGCCCCGCTTCAGGTCGATGGCCAGCTTCAGGCCGTTCAGGTCGGTCTCGTCCCGCATATCGGAGATCTCCCGGATCTTGCCCGCCTTTACCAGCTCGGCCACCTTGTCCAGAATGGCCTCCACGGTGGTGGAATAGGGAATTTCGTAGATCTCAATGACGTTATCCGCCTTGATATACCGCCACTTGGCCCGCAGCTTGATGGGCCCCCGGCCCGTGCGGTACACCTCCGCCAGCGCCGCGCCATCGTACAGCAGCTGCCCGCCGGTGGAAAAGTCCGGCGCCTTTAGGATACCTAATAGATCTACGTCAGGATCCTTGAGGTAGGCAATAGTCGCGTCACACACCTCGCCCAGGTTAAACCCGCACAGGTTGGAGGCCATGCCCACGGCGATGCCCTGGTTGGCCGCCACCAGCACGTTGGGGAAGGTGGTGGGCAGGAGGGTGGGCTCGGTGAGCTTTCCGTCATAGTTGGGCACAAAATCCACCGCGTCCTGGTCGATGTCCCGGAACAGCTCCTGGCAGACGGGGTCAAGGCGCACCTCGGTGTAACGGGAGGCGGCCCAGGCCATGTCCCGGGAGTACACCTTGCCGAAGTTGCCCTTGGAGTCCACCAACGGGTGGAGCAGGGCGCCGTAGCCCCGGCTCAGGCGCACCATGGTGTCGTAGATGGCCGCGTCGCCGTGGGGGTTGAGCTTCATGGTGGCCCCCACCACGTTGGCGGACTTGGTGCGGGAGCCACCCAGCAGCTTCATCTGGTACATGGTGTACAACAGCTTGCGGTGGGAGGGCTTGAAGCCGTCGATCTCCGGGATGGCCCGGGAGACGATGACGGACATGGCGTAGGGCATATAGTTCAGCTCCAGCGTCTCGGTGATGGGCTGCTCCAGCACCTGGGCCCGCAGACCCATGACGTTGGGGTTGTTTACTTTTTTGGGGCCGTTCTGCTCGGGGGTCTTTTTCTTAGCCAATGGGATCAGTCCTTACTTACGAAATATCAGCTAAATCCAGGTATTTGTACCCGCTGTCCGCAATGTGGTCTTTGCGGCCCTGGAGGTCGTTGCCCAGGAACATCTCGAATATCTGGGCCGTGCGCTCCACGTCCTCGGGCATGACCTTGATGAGCCGCCGGGTGTCCGGGCTCATGGTGGTCAGCCACATCATGTCGGGCTCGTTCTCACCCAAACCTTTGGAGCGCTGTACGTCCACCTTTTTGCCCGCCAGGGAGGCCACGATGTCGTTTTTCTCCTTGTCGGAGTAGGCAAACCAGGTCTTTTCCTTGCAGGTGATCTCGTACAGGGGAGACTCGGCGATATACACATACCCCTTCTCAATGAGGGTGGGCGTCAGCCGGTACAGCATGGCCAGCACCAGGGTGCGGATCTGGAAGCCGTCCTCGTCGCCATCGGTGCAGATGACAATCTTGTTCCAGCGCAGGTTATTCAAATCGAAGGCGTTCAGATCTTTATTGTTCTTGGACTGAACCTCCACCCCGCAGCCGATGACCTTCAGCAGATCGGTGATGATCTCGCTTTTGAAGATGCGGGGGAGATCCGCTTTCAGACAGTTGAGGATCTTGCCACGGATGGGCATGATGCCCTGGAACTCCGCGTCCCGGCCCAGCTTCACGCTACCCAGGGCGGAGTCGCCCTCCACGATGTACAGCTCCCGGCGATCCACGTCTTTTGTGCGGCAGTCCACAAACTTCTGCACCCGGTTGGAGATGTCCACCGAGCCGGACAGCTTCTTTTTGATGCCCAGCCGGGTCTTTTCCGCCGTCTCCCTTGAGCGCTTGTTCACCAGCACCTGGCCCGCGATGCGCTCGGCGTCCATGGGGTTCTCGATGAAGTACACCTCAAACTGGGAGCGGAGGAATTCGGTCATGGCCTCCTGGACGAACTTGTTGGTGATGGACTTCTTGGTCTGGTTCTCGTAGCTGGTCTGGGTGGAGAAGTTGTTGGACACCAGCACCAGCGCGTCCTGGATATCGTTAAAGGTGACCTTGCTCTCGTTTTTCTGGTACTTGCCGTTCTGCTTGAGCCAGCCGTCAATGGCGGACACAAAGGCGGAGCGCATGGCCTTTTCCGGCGATCCGCCGTGCTCCAGCCAAGAGGAATTGTGGTAATGCTCAATGACCTGCACCCGGTTGGAGAAGCAGAAGGACACGGACAGCTTCACCTTGTACTCCGCCTTGTCCGCCCGATCCCGGCCCCTGCGCTCCGACTGCCAGAACACGGGGGCAGTGAGTGGGTCGTCCCCGGCCAGCTCGGTCACATAGTCCACAATGCCGTTTTCATAGCGGAAGTCGGTGGTCTCGAACTTCCCGCCCGCCTGATTGCGGAAGCGGAAGGTCACCCCGGCGTTGACCACCGCCTGCCGCTTCATCACGTCGGCGTAGTACTCCTCCGGGATGTCAATGTCGGTGAATACCTCCAGATCGGGCTTCCAGTGGAACTTGGAGCCGGTCTTTTTCCGGTCGGCGGGTTCCTTCTTCATCTCGCCCACGATCTCGCCTTTTTCAAAGTGAAGGGTGTATTTGAAGCCGTCCCGGTAGATCACCGCATCAAAGTATTCGCTGGCGTACTGGGTGGCGCAGGAGCCCAGGCCGTTGAGGCCCAGGGAATACTCGTAGTTGTCCCCTTCGCCGTCATTGTAATTGACTCCTGCGTA
>JAIEFH010000019.1 GCA_029067025.1 Oscillospiraceae bacterium
TCTGAGTTGGAACACGCATATTTGGGCATTGACGTGGGGTCCATCTCCACCAAGGGCGTCATCATTGACAAGAAGAACAACATTCTGTCCAGCCAGTACATCTGGACCCAGGGCAACCCCATCGGCGCAGTCAAGGAGCTGGTGCGGCTGCTGGAGGGGCAGTTTGACAACGAGAAGTACAAGATCGTGGCCACCGGCACCACCGGCTCCGCCCGCAAGCTGGTGGGTACCATCCTGGGCGCCACCATGGTGAAGAACGAGATCACCGCCCACGCGGTGGGCACCACCACTTTCTACCCCGACGTGCGCACCATTCTGGAGATCGGCGGCCAGGACTCCAAGATCATCCTGGTGGAGAACGGCGTGGCGGTGGACTACGCCATGAACACCCTGTGCGCGGCGGGCACCGGTGCCTTCCTGTCCAGCCAGGCCAAGCGGCTGGGTATTGAAGTGGAAGAGATCGGTGACTACGCCCTGCGCTCCACCCACCCCACTCAGATCGCCGCCCGGTGCACCGTGTTTGCCGAGTCCGATCTCGTCCACAAAATCCAGATGGGCCACCCCCGGGAGGACATCATCGCCGGCGTTTGCAACGCGGTGGCGGCCAACTACCTCAATAACGTGGGCAAGGGCAAAAAAATCGTCTCCCCGGTGGTGTTCCAGGGAGGCGTAAGCAAAAACAAAGGTGTTATCGCCGCCTTTGAGCGGACGCTGGGCTGCCCGGTCATCGTAGATCCCAACGGCCACCTGATGGGGGCGCTGGGCGTGGCCATCCTGGCCCGCCGGGGCAGCAAACGGCAGGAGTTCGACTTCGCCATTGAAAACATGGAATTCCGCACCCGGGAGGCTAGCTGCGGCGGGTGCTCCAACCGCTGTGAGATCATCTGCGTCTACCGGGGGGACGAGCTCATCGACTCCTGGGGCAACCGCTGTGAGCGGGGGGCCAGGGTTCGTTCCTGACCCCCGCCCCGCTCCGGGAATCGCGCGGCGGCGCTATTCCCGGAGCACGTCCGACTTGTTGTGCTTGGCCAAACCGGCCACCACACCCCGGCGGATGAGGTCGTAGATGACGGCAAATATGGGCACGCCGATCAGGATGCCAATGAAGCCAAACAGCCCCTGGAACAGTGTGATGGCGAACAGCACCCAGAACCCGGTGAGCCCCACGCTGCCGGCCAGCAGCTTTGGCCCCAGTACGTTTCCGTCAAACTGCTGTAGGATCAGGATGAAAATCAGGAAAATCAAGCAGTTTCGGGGGCTGTTGATGAAAATCAGCAGCGCGGAGGGCACCGCCCCGATAAACGGCCCGAAATACGGGATTACGTTGGTCACCCCGATGATCACGCTGATGAGCACCGCGTTCTGGAACCCCGCCACGACGCTCATGACCATGCAGAACACGTAGCAGATCAGCCCCACAATGGCGCTGTCCAGGATCTTCCCGCCGAAAAAGCCTACAAAGGTCTTGTCGATGAAGCGGAACTCCTCCAGCACCTTATCCCCAGTGGCCGGCTTCAGCAGGGCGTACACCACCGCCTTGCCGTGGCGGGCCAATTTTTTGCGCCCCATCAGCAGATATACGCAGATAATGATCCCCAGCACAATGTTCTTCAGCACGGTGAGCACCGAACTCACTGTGGTCACCACACCGCCCATCATCCCCTGCATGGTGGGCAGTAGGTCCTTAGTGGCCCAGTTTCTCAGCCACCCTTCCAAATTGGAGAAGACGTTGTTTACGTAATTTTGCAGCATTTCATTGCCTTCCAGGTGGCTTACCACCCACTCGGCAAACTCCTGCGCTTTCGGCGGCACCGCCGCCGCCAGGGTCACGATGCTATTGACCATCTCCGGGATCACCATGTTCAGCAGCAGATAGATCATCAGTGCGCTGATCATCAACACCGTCACCACGCTCAAGACGGTTGTGTACTTCCTGTACTTCTCCGGCAGGGCCGCCTTGATCTTTTCCTCCAGGAACCCGCAGGGCGTTTTCAACAGGTAGGCCATGGTGCCGCCGTAGACAAACGGCGTCAGCACTCCCCTAAGCCACTGGAGGCTCTGGCGCAGCCCCTCCGCCCGCTGGATGCAGAAGTACAGCACGATGGCCAGAGCCAGCGAGAGGAACCCCGACAGCGAGCTGATAAAAAGCTTCTTCAGCGATTCCTTGTTCATCCTTCATCCTCCTTGTTGAAAAGGGGCCCGGCCAGTTGGCCGGGCCCCTTTGTGCCGTTAGTCTTATGCGGTTTACTTGCTGAACGCGCGCTGCAGGAACGCCGCCATCTCGGCACGGCTGACGGCATAGCCGGGACGGAAGTAGGTATTGCCATTGTAGCCGTTGGTCAGGCCCTTCTGGCGGGCCCAGGTCACGGCCCTGGAGTAGGAAGCATTGCTGGCCACATCCGCGAAGCCGCTGGTGCCATACACGGCGGGAGAGCCCGCGCGCTTATAGAGGATCTCCACGATCTCCGCACGAGTGGCGTAGCCCCAGGGGTTGATGGTGCCGCCGCTGATCAGGCCCTGGTTGGCGGCCCAGATAAAGGCGTTGTAAGCCCAGGTGCTGGTGGGGGTCAAGTTCGTGAACGGGTTCTTCATACCGGCCACGGAGGGAGAACCGGCGGCCTTATACAGCATCGCCACCACCTCGTTGCGGGTCATGTAGGAATTGGGGCTGTAGGTGTAGGTGCCAGTTCCCTCAATGTACTTGTTCTGGTAGGCCCAGGTGACATAGCTGGAAGCCCAGTGGCTGGACAGCACATCGACGAAGGGAGTGCCGGTGTTGACGTCGAAGTTGGGCGTCAAAGTCACAGTGGTAGCGCCGGCGGGCACGGTCACGTTGAAGGTGTTCGTGCCGGTACGGGTAACCGCAGCGGTGGCGCCGTTATTGCCCCGGGCGGTGAGGCCAACGGTGCGGTAGTAGTTGCTGGCGGGAGTCACAGTGACGGGGACGGTAGTGCCCTGCTGCGCCTTACCGTCGGTGGTACTGGTGATCGCCAGGGCGGTGCCCTGGTTGGGATTGCTGTTCACCACGAAGTTGGCCGCAGTCGAACCCGCGAAGTTCGGGGTCACGGTAATGCTGGTGGTGCCGGTGGGCACGACGAAGCTGTACTCATTGAGCTTGCCAGTGGAGGCCGCATTGACAGTGGCGCCGGTGTTGGTCTTGACGGTGATGCCGGTGGCAGTCTGGCCCACGTTGGGGACGACGGTCACGGTGACGGTCTGGCCCACCTTGGCGCTGGTAGCGGGCAGGCTGACGGTGCCCTGGAGAGTGCTCTGGGCAGCCAGGGCCACGGTGCCGGCGACCACGGTGTCATTCTTCAGCTCCACAGCGTAGACATAACCGGCCGCGACCTGGGTGCTGAGCTTATCTACGGCCACGTTGGTGCCAGTGGCAGTCACGTCCTGCTGGCCCTTGGCATTGATCTTCACCTTGCGGGCCATGCCGGTCATGGTGATGGCGCAGCTGCCGGTATAGCTGCCATCAACCACGATAGTGTCCATAGTCTCACCAGTGACGAGGATACCTGTGACGCTTGCATCGGTCTGGATAATAGTGCCGCGCACGGTATCGTCGATGGCAGCCTGGAGGGAGTCGTAGGTACAGGCCAACTGTGCAATGGTCGGGGTGCGGGAAGCAATCTTGTCGGTCGCAGTACCATCCATGCTGATCGGGCCGACGAGGCCGTTAATCACGATGGAGCCCAGGGAGCCGTTGGCCCCAGCGTGGGTGATCGTCCACACACCACCGACGCCGGTATAGACATACTTACCGTCCTGGTGCATCTTCTGGGTGTTGAACGTAGCAGGCAGACCCAGGTCTACTTCGACACCATTGGGGCACATCGTGCCGGTGAGAGCGCTCATGGGACGGCCAGGCTGCACGGTGTAGTAGAAGTCTTCGCTATAAGTCGCGCCGCTGACGTCCACACGGTAGTAGGGGGTCAGGGTGGCGGTCATGGTGCCGTTGCGGTCATAATCGGTGATGTTCACTACCAGGTAGGGCACGATGTAGGCCTTGGTGAACAGGCTGGCGATCTCCCCGCCCTGAGCGGAAGTGCTGTCAAACGTGCTGCCGTTGTTCGGGGTCAGGGCGGTGCCATTGCTGACCGCGAAGCCGTTCGTGCCGGTGTTGACCGTCGTATTGGGTTTAGTACTCTTGAAGCCCTGACGCCAAATGGTGTTCTTGGCGTTGGTGATCCAGCCGGCCACGCTGTTGTCGCTGGTGATGGTGGCCTGGGCGGCGTTAATGGCCTCCAGCACGGCGCGGTTATTGCCGATGGTGAAGGTGCCGTCTTTTTGGATCAGGTCGATCAGATCCTGGCGCTCAATGCTGGTCCAGCTGGACAGCTTGCCACCATAGGTGACCACAATGGGACTCTTATTGTTGGCACCCATGTAGAGGCCCAGAGTGGGGGCAGAAATGGCCAGGTTAGCGCTGACGGTGTACTTCTCGCCGGTGCCGTTGTTCAGCGTCAGGACAGTGCCATCAGGGCTGATGATACCGCCCGCGTCGTTCACAGAGGGCTGGATCATGTTGAACTTGATTTGCTTGGTGTTCGGATAATAGTCGATGGCCACCTTCTCCAGCTTGATGGGCGCACCGTTCTCATCGATCGCGTCGGTGAGCAGATCCACATAGATGGTGGAAATGTTGCCCACGCCGGACTCAACCGCGCCGGACAGCGCGATATTGTTGCCGTTCAGGGTCACGCGCACGTTCTGGTTCGTCACAGGGGCCGCCGCCGAAACGGTGGCATTGGTGATCTTCTTGGCCTCGGCGGTGACGCCGCTGGCGTTCAGCTTAAGCTCAGTGCCGGTAGCGGGGAGGGGAATTCCCTGCACTACACCGGAGGTGAGGATGATGTTGTGGTTCTCAGGGGAATACCACTGGGCAATCTTCATGCCGTTGATGGACTCGGGCATGATCAGGCCGGTGGTGGCACTGTAGCCAATCTTCGCCAAGACATTCTGGCCGTTCATCAAAACGATGTTGTTCGCGGCAGTCTGACCAACCACAATGATATTGCCAGCGGTCTTGGCGTTATCCGTGGTGATGTCAGAGATAGCGCGGGCCGCCTCGTTGGCGTTGTACAGATCGGTCGTGCTGGTGGTGGTGTTCTTGACATAGAACTGGACGTTCGGGCCCAGCCACTTCATCTTGGCGGCAGTCTCGAAGGTCTGGGCGCTGGCAAAGGAGCCGCCGGTGATGCCGTTGCCGGTGTAGTCGGCCAGATCCACCGTGCCGTAGTTGCTGCCGCTGCCCTCAACCAGGCGCTTGGCGTTCCAGCCGGTGATCCGCAGGTTGGAGCCCTTGCCGGTATTGACCGTGATGCCGCCGTAGGTGCTGTTGGTGGCGGACAGGTTCAGGGTGGTCGTATCCGTGTCGCCCAGAATCAGATCGCCGCTGACATGGACGTTGTCCTGGGTAGCGTTCAGCGCGCCGGCCTTGACGGTCACAGCGCCGTTCACGTTGCCGTTGGTCAGGTTCACGGTGCCCTTCTCAACGCTGATTGCGCCGGTCTGGGTGTTGGTGTTGCTGACGGTGATGGTGATGGTGTTCTTGTTGCCGGAAACGAGAGGCTGGGTAATGGTGCCCACGGTGCCGCCGCTGACATTAACAGTGGGGAACGCCCCGTTGAGGCCCCGGGCAGTAGCGGTGATGTTGCCGAGGGTGGTAGAGCCGCTGATGGAGACGGTGCCGTTGCCGGTGACGGACAGGGTGTTGGAGCCGGCCTTCGTGTCGGCAATCCGCACATTGTTGCTGTCGCCGTTGATCGTGATTGCACCGCTGATGCTCGTGTTATTGCTGGTGGTCAGGGTCTGGCCGGCCCAAGTGTAATTAGGAGCCACAGCCGTCGCGGAGTTCAAGTAGCTGCCCACCATGCTGATGCTGTCGGCGGCGCAGTTGTTCAGCGTCACGCTGTTGCTGCGGCCGGTCAGGCTGATGGCACCAACGTTGACGTTGGTGGCGTTCAGCGTCAGGGCAGCGTTGCCGGGGGCGGTGGTGGCATAGGCGGAATGGTCGCGGGTGATGGCGGCCACAGTGCCGGTCCGGGTGTTCTGGAACTTGCTGGTGACAGTGACGTTGGTGGCGTTCTGGGCCAGGGTCAGGGTGCCGCTGCCATCAATGTCCACGTTCAGGGTGGTGTCAGACCAGTTGCCGGTACTCATGTCCAGACTAGTGCTGCCCAGCAGGGTCAGGGTGCTGCTGCGCAGCTTTGTCCAGGTAGTGGTAACGCCGTTAACCGTGGTCGTAGACGTGGTGGTGAAATCCGTGTCTTTGTACCACAGACCGCTGCCGTTGTTGCCGGCGACAAAACCGCTGGTAACCTCATGATACACCGGATGCTGGGAGTCCCGGTTGTCCAGCCAGTACCAGTGGCCGTAAACCCGATTGGTGCCGTCGTTGCCGCCGGTGAAGCGCTGGACGTTCACCGTGCTGATGGTCGGCGCACCGGAATTGCTTGCATTCGGAGTAACCGTGTAGTAGTACGTAGTTTCCTTGACGCTACCGTCTGCGTTAAACGTCTGGGACTTGATAGTGGTCTCGGGACCCACTTGACTGATGGCCCCATATTCCACCGCGGCAAACGCGGGAACCATGGTCGCCGGGATCAATGTCAGCACCATGGCCAGGGCCAGAGCGGCTGACAAAAGTCGTTTCTTCATGTTTTCTCTTCCTCCTGTTCTGGTTTAAGTACGCTTAGGGTGTTTGAGCTGTGCCGGGAAAATACCGGCTTGTGTTCAGTTCCCCGATACGGGGCGTGGCCGGGCATACGGCCCTCCTTCCATCGGAATGATTGGCTGTCGCCTCCGACGCCACAGTTATACAGCTACTATTATACTCTATCGGCAAAATTTTGCAAGGGTTAACCGTAAATTTTTGCAAAATAAAATGGAAGGGCTCCCAGACCCTCCCAGCGCTTGCCTTTCTTATTATAATGTGGTATACTGTTCATCGGTGCCGTTACATATTTAGGCGGTCAGCAGCCTTCCTCACCTCATCGTGAAGGGAGGTGGTGCGGATGGGAAACGGACGTGGGATGAAAATCCTGCGTATTGTTGTGTGGTTCATCATTGTGTTCTTTTTGATGATCCTCACGGCCCAGAAAGCGTGTTGACCGCCCGGCTAGCCCCCGAGCGGTCAACGTAGTAATTTGACCCATGTTTAGGGGCTGCTGACCGACTGTAATGGCACCCCTTATATGTTCATTATACACACTTCGCTGGATTTGTCAAGCGAAAACCGCCACCCGGCCCGGTGACGGTTTCTCTTGTAATGAAACTAAACCACTAAGCTGGGGCTGAACCGCTTACCGGCAGCACCCTTATATACTTATGATACACCCATCCCCTCAGTTTATCAAGGGGATTTTCTATCAGGAGGTGCGTCTATGGACTACGATAAACCCCTTGAACGCCCCGCCCCCCTGGAGGGGGGCGGGGACGGGCACAATATGGACTACGATCTGCTTTTGTCCGGCTGCTGTGAGGTAGCCCGCCAGCTCCTGCGCCATGGCGCGGAAATCCAGCGCGCGGAGGACACCGCCCGCCGCATCCTGGCGGCCTACGGCCTGGAGGGGGACGTATTCGCCATTCCCAACTGTGTCTGGGTGAGCGCTCCCTGCCCCGACGGCCGGATCCGGACGGTGATGCGCCGTGTCCCCCCCTCCTCGGTGGACATCGAGGGCATCGAGCGCTTCAACGACCTGTCCCGCCGCCTGTGCGCCGCCCCAACCGGGGATCCGGGTGAGATTCTGGCCCTGTGCCGGGAGACGGAGGCGGAACTGCGGCGGTATCCCGACGCGGCGTGCGTGTTTGGGTATTTTGTGGGGGCGTTTTTTTTCGCGCTGTTTTTCTCCGGCGGAGTGGCGGAGGCCGTGGCGGCGGGGCTGGCGGGGCTGGCCTGCGGCGTGTGCCTGACGGCGCTGGGCCGGATCGGGGCCAACGGCTTCCTCACCACGCTGGCCTCGGCCTTCGTGCTGGGGGGTACGGCCTACGGCATGAGGGCGCTGGGCGCGCCCATCAGCCTGGAGATCACCATTGCCGGAGCCATCATGGTGCTGGTGCCGGGGCTGGTGTTCACCAACTTCATGAGCGATCTGTTCACCGGCGACATGGTGGCGGGCCTGGCCACCTTTGCCCGGGCGGTGCTGTCGGCCGGGGCTATCGCCCTGGGCGCCGGCATTGCCATGGCGCTGTTCCGGGAGGCCGCGTCCACCCCCGCCGGGGCGGCGGTGGAGTACGGCCCGGTTCTGTGCTGCGCGTTCGCGTTCGTGGCCTGCCTGGGCTTCTGCCCCGCGTTCAACGCCCAGGGGGTGGGCGCGCTGCTGTGCTGCCTGGGGGGCGCGCTGGGCTGGGCGGCATACCTGCTGGCGGCGGGCCTGGGGGCCAACATTTTTGCCGCCAGCCTCATCGCCGCCATGGCGGTATCCGCCTGGTCGGAGTGGATGGCCCGGTGGCGGCGGTGCCCGGCCACGTCCTATTTGGTCCTCGCCATGTTCCCGCTGGTGCCTGGGCTGACCATCTACCAGGCCATGGACTACGGCCTGCGGGGGGACACGGATCTGTTCCTGGAAACCTTCTTCCGCACCGTGGGCATCGCGGGCTGTCTGGCGCTGGGGCTGCTGCTGGTGTCGGCGGCGCTGGGGCTGCTGCGGCGGGCGAAGCGGTGACGCCTCCGCCCTGTTACAATTTGGTTCCACTTCGTAACTCTTTTTCCCTTGACGCTCCTCGGCCTGTGGTGTTATCATAGCCATTGCTGTAACTTAGACGTCGAAAAAAGGAGTTCCTGTCGAAATGCACCACAAAAAATCGTTGATCCTCTGCGCCCTGGCGCTGGTCCTGCTGGCGGGCTGCGGCAGTGCTTCGGGCCATTATCAGCC
>JAIEFH010000190.1 GCA_029067025.1 Oscillospiraceae bacterium
ACCGCCATGCTCCGCTTTGCCAACACGGCGGCGTACCTCGTCACCACCCGGAAGGGCGCCATCCGCTCCATGCCGGAACGGGCGGAGGTAGAAGTGCTGCTGTAATACAGAGAAAACCATGTTGTGAAATATAGGTTCAAACATCATTTTAAAAAGCGGCAAAGCAATCCGGGCAAAAGGAGCGCACTCCTTTTACCCGGATGATTTATGAGCTGGATGATTGATGCCCGCGCGGGAATGCGCCCGCTGTCCTCCGAATCACGCCGCAGGCGATTTTTGTGCCGGAATTGCCGGACGGCTGCGTTGTAAAATCATCGGGGTGGTCGTGGATGATGACGGTCCTGTCAATTACCTCGTCGACGGAAAACCGATTGGTCAAAAACAGGCAGAGGGCGGACCCGCCGTTTCCCAACAGCGGGGGCAGATCCCCGGCGTGGTATGGATGGTCACAGCCGCCTGGGTTGTAATGGGACATGGCGTCCGCAAACGGATCGTCCATATTGCCGCCGCAGTCGCCCCCTTTGTGGATGTGAAATCCAAAGACCCGGTCATGGCAGGGAAGGCCGTCGTGGGGAAGGCCGCTGATCTCAGCCAGCACGATTACGCCTTCGCAGGTCTGGTAAAACCGTACGGCGCCCGTTATCTCCGGATAGCTTTCGCTGCCTGTGATATTGGCGGCCGCCTGTGCCCTTCCCCGCAGGGCGGAAAGAAGATGGGGTTTGGAATGGCCGCATGATGATGGCTTGTTCATATGAAATGCTCCTTGTAATCAACGTTCCATATGGCATCCTATGCGGCGAAAGGGCGCGGGGTTCGGCTGTGGTTTGACCTATTTGTGGACGCAGTATAAAACCACAGGCCCGATCCCGCCGGCCACCCATTCCCTTAGCGAAGGTTTGCGGGATACCCCGGCGCGGGAATTGGACAGGTTGTATACGTCAATGGCGCCTGCCCGGTATTGCAGGCAGACCGTGTGCATCCCCTGGCGGACGCTGCCCTTTTGGTTCCAGAATGTGAATAGGCAGGCGTCTGCGTCCTGGGCATGGCGGTCGAACAGCGCCTCGTCGGTCACAGCGGTCACGGTGTAGCCTAACCGCTGAAATAAATGCTTTGCCTTCCAGGGGAGCGTGCCCAGCAGCCCAAACGCGGCGGCGGCCTTTTGATCGCCCCACGCGACCACGTCGTGGAAGGGGTGGGGGTTGTCCAGCAGCAGCAAGGCGTTGTAAACGGCGATGACGCCGCAGCCCCCGTGGGCGATGCTGGAGAGGCCGTAGCGCATGTCCTTCACTGGGGACAGGCCCTGGCCGTTGATGGGCCCGCTGAGTTCAAACTGCCGGTTAAACGCCAGATTCCGACCGGCGATCCCGGAAAATACGCCTCGTTTTCCGTCCATCAGCCCCGCTATCGTCCCATAGGGGCGGCCCGCGCTGTCCATGTTAAGACGGTATGACCGCGGTCCAGCAGCTCCGGCCATACAGATCGGTAAACCGATAGGTGGCCCGGGTGCTGCCCTCCAGCGGCACGTCGCTGACGGTGAGCCCCTGCTCCGAAACGGTGATCGGATCGCCCAGCAGATAGCTGTCCTGATAATCCCCGTCATAGCTGTAATAGTCGCACAGGAACTCCAGGGTATCGCCGGGCTGGAGCTCCGCCTGGTTCTTGGCCACCGTGTCGGTCTCGCCGTCGTGGTACACCGTCCGCACCCCGGCCACATAGCCGTGGGGCTGGTCGTTGTCAAACACCAGGATCAGCTCAGAGCGCACGCCGTTGTGTAGCACGGGAACCCGGCCGGTGATGGTGTAATTGGTGCCGTCGTCCACGGTGGCGGTGTGGTAATAGGCCACCGGCTGGCCGTCTATGGCGAGCCAGCTCTTGGCAAGCTCCGCTTTGCCCAAAAGCCCGCCTTCCTCGTCGAAGTCAAACACATTGTCCAGCCCCAGGTCGATGTAGCCCTCGCCGTCGTCATAGAACAGGTTCAGTTCCAGGGAGTGAACCAGCCCCCACTGCTCCTCGCTCAGCCGGATGACGGGGACGCCGTCCGCGCCCTCCTGCCACAGCAGCGTTTCAGCGGGGAAGCGGTTTTCCGCCAGGTATTGGGCCAGCTCCTTGTCGCCCAGCGCCCGATCGCTCAAAAAGTCGCTGTTGCTGTCGTCCAGGCCGGAAATGCGCCCAAAGGAGCCGCCCAGCAGATCGCCCAGCAAGGAGGAAATGTCATCCGCGCTCCCGCCGGAGCCGCCCAAATTGCCCAGCAGAGAGGACAGAGGCGACCCGGTGCCGCCGGACGCGGCCTGCCCGCTGACCTCAAGGCTGGCAAACTGCCGGATGCACTGGATGTAGCCCTTATCCATGCCGATTTGATTGAAGGTGGACGCCGCCTTGTCCACATTGGACGACTTCCGGTAGGGGAAGTAGATGGAGATGCCGTAGGCGTTGGTCATATTGGAGGAGGTGCGGTTGTACTTCACCGCCCCCAGCAGAGCCTCCGCCAGGGCGTCCCCCTCTTTGGTGCCCAGGTTCTTCGCCAGATGCACCAGATCCACCTGGTCGATCTGGCTGGACTGGGCGAACTCCCGGGCCCCGCTGCGGGCGTTGGACACGGTCTGGTACTGTTTGTCCTGAATCAGCTTGTTGGTGGATTTGGAGAAGCTGGCCAGCAGATCGGGCAGGGTCACCTCCAGCTCCGCCAGGTCGATGACGGACAGGGTGGTGAGCTGGCCCCGGCACTTCTCGGCACAGGTGTCCACAAAGCTGTCCACGATCTGTTTGCCCAGCTCAATGGTGGGCATGGAGGTGTTTTCGCCAAAGGCAGTGAGCCAATCGGTGTAATACCAGCCCACCCCCGGTTCGGTCTCCTCCGAGGCAATGAGGTAGTCGGCGTACTGGGTGAGGGTCAGGGCTGTCTCCGCCGTGGCCATCAGGCAGGCATCGAAGCCGATGAAATCGAATTTCACACCGGCGGCTTTCAGGGCGGAATCCACCTCTGCCAGGTTCATGGAGCCGGTGGAGGCAAATTTCTCATCGTAGCCGTAGCCGCTGACGGAGCCCCCGCCGTGATCCCACAGGATCAATTCGTACCGGCTGGCGGGGTAGTCCTTGGCACACCACTGGATGTAATCGGACAGGGTGGAGGGGTCGGTCATGGACACGCTGCCCAGATTATCCCTCAGCTTGACCAGTTGGCCGTCTTTCACCTGCCAGACCTGGTTGGTGGAGCTGGAGACCACGTTGTTTTTCCAGCCCTTGCAGCCGCCGGTGTAGACCAGCAGGTTGAGATTGTCCCCAAAGCGGGCATTGAGCATCTCCTGGAGGTCGGCGGTGCCCATGCCGCTGCGGGACTCCAGATCAGTGCCGCACATATAGACCATGATGGTGGCGGTGTCTTTGCCGCCGCCCAGCAGCTTGGTATACTTCTCCCGGGCGTTCTTAGCCACAGAGGTGTCCAGGCGGCCTGTGTTGGCGGGGTTTTCCCAGCCGGAGGAGACACTGCCGCCGCCCAGGCCGCTGAAAAGCTGGGTCCAGTCAGTGGACCCGCCTTGGTTTGGCTGCTGCTGTTGCTGCTGGCCCGCGGGGGGCGTCTGGGTCTGTGTGCCGGACTGGCTTCCGAGGAAGGCGGCGAGCCCGCCTCCGCCGCCGCCCAGCAGCACCGCCAGCACCAGGGCAATCAGCTTGCCCGCGCCGCCGCTGGCACGAGTGCCACCGGCACGAGTTCCGCCGCTGCGGGCGCCGCCGCTTGACGGCTGCTGATCTTTGTACTCCCCGGCGTCCCCCACCGGGCCGGTGCCCAGGCCGTCCCCCCGTTTGTGTACCGTTTTTCCGGGGCCGGTGACGTCTTTCTCCCTGCCCTTGGGCCTGTTGTTTTCCATAGCTGTATTCATCCTTTCCCCAACACTGTTTTCTCC
>JAIEFH010000191.1 GCA_029067025.1 Oscillospiraceae bacterium
GGACGCTTTGGCCGCCCCGTTGGGCCGGCACTAATCGTTAAGGAGTGGAAACAACTATGAGCTATTCTCCCCGCAATATCCGCAACATCTGCCTGCTGGGCCACAGTGGCAGCGGAAAGACCACCCTGGCCGAGAGTCTGCTGTATGTGACCGGTGCCATCGACCGTATGGGCAAGACCCCCGACGGCAACACCACCTGCGACTGCGACCCCGAGGAGGTCAAGCGCCAGATCTCCATCTCCCTGGCCGTGGCCCCCGTGGAATATAAAGGCTGCAAGATCAACGTGCTGGACACCCCGGGCAACTTCGACTTTGCCGGCGAGGTGGCGCAGGCCCTGTGCGCCGCCGACGCCGCCATTCTGGTCTGCTCCGCCAAGGACGGTGTGTCCGTGGGACTGGAGAAGGCGTGGAAGTACTGTGAGGAGCGCAAGCTGCCCCGCCTGATCTACATCTCCAAGACCGATGAGGACAACGCCAACTATTCCGCCACCGTGCAGGCTATCCGCGCCAAGTACGGCAACAGCATCGCCCCCGTGTCCGCCCCCGCGCCCGACGGCTCCTGTGTCATTGACCTGGTGGTCAACAAGGCCTATCAGATGGGCAAGGGCAGCAAGCGGACCGAGGTGCCCATCCCCGGCGACATGGCTGACGAGGCGGAGAATCTCCGGGCCGAACTGATGGAGTCCGCCGCTGGCACCGACGAGGAACTGATGGAAAAGTTCTTCGACACCATGGAGCTCAACGCCGAGGAAATCGCCAAAGGCGTGGCCATCGGCGTGCGGGACGGCAGCCTGGTTCCCGTGCTGTGCGGCTCCGCAGTCAGCGGACTGGGAAGCGCCATGCTGCTGGACAACGTCATCGCCCTGGCTCCCAACCCCGTTGAGGGCAGGCCCCTGTCCGCCGAGGACGGCGAAGTGGCCGTGGATCCCAATGGCGCTCCCGCCGCTTTCGTGTTCAAGACCGTGGCCGACCAGTACGGCAAGTTCTCCTTTGTGAAGGTTATCTCCGGCAGCCTCACCTCCGATATGACCCTGGTGAACGCCTCCTCCGGCGCCAACGAGAAGCTGGGCCGCCTGTACACCATGCGCGGCAAGAAGAGCGAGGAGGTCAAGGAACTGGTCTGCGGCGACATCGGCGCCATCGGCAAGATGGATCGCGTCAAGACCGGCGACACCCTGTGCGACGCCCGGAAGGTTGTCAAGCTGAATCCCATCCCCTTTGCCGAGCCCAACTTCTCCAAGGCCATTGCCCCCAAGACCCGGGGCCAGGAGGACAAGATTGCCGCCGGCCTGGGCCGTCTGAACGAGGAAGACCCCACCTTCCATGTGGTCAACAACGCCGAGACCCACCAGATGGTGGTCACCGCCGCCGGCGACATCCAGATGGACGTGCTGGTGAGCAAGCTGAAGAGCCGTTTCAACGTGGACGCGGAGCTGTCCGAGCCCCGTGTGGCCTACCGCGAGAAGATCCGCAAGCCGGTGTCCAAGCAGGGCCGCCACAAGAAGCAGACCGGCGGTTCCGGCCAGTTCGGCGATGTGTGGATCCGCTTCGAGCCCTGCGACAGCGACGATTTGGAGTTCTGCGAGGAAGTGGTCGGCGGCGCGGTGCCCAAGAACTTCTTCCCCGCCGTTGAGAAGGGCCTGCGCGAGGCCTGCATCCACGGCGTGCTGGCGGGCTATCCCATGGTCAACCTGAAGGCCACCCTGTACGACGGCAGCTACCACCCCGTGGACTCCTCTGAAATCGCCTTCAAGACCGCCGCTCAGCTGGCCTATAAGGCCGCTTTGCCCGAGGGGTCTCCCGTGCTGCTGGAGCCCATCGGCGAGCTGAAGGTCACCATCCCCGACAACTATATGGGCGACGTCATGGGCGACATCACCAAGCGCCGGGGCCGTGTGCTGGGCATGAACCCCTCCGGCGATGGCAGCCAGGTGCTGGAGGCCGAGGTGCCCATGGCCGAGATGATGACCTACGCCATCGACCTGCGGGCCATGACCCAGTCCAGGGGATCCTTCACGCTGCACTTCGTGCGCTACGAGGACTGCCCCCCCGCCGCCCAGGAGAAGGCCATCGCCGCCGCGAAGGCCATGGCGGAGGAATAATCCCAAACGCTGACAAAAGGGGGACGCCCCGTGAGGGGCGTCCCCTTTCTGAATAGGAGGGTATACCTTAGTGTCTGATTTGTGACAGGCTCAACATGATAAAACATGGGCCCCATCCTTATTTTGTGAAAG
>JAIEFH010000192.1 GCA_029067025.1 Oscillospiraceae bacterium
CCGTAGCTGGTGCGGGAGTGCTGGCGGCCCAGCAGCTTGACCAGCTCGGGGGTCAGGCCGTGGACGTTGGTTTCGAAGACGGCGCGCTCGCCCTCGGCGCGGATGGTGGCGTCCACCTCCCGCTTGGCCTTCTCCACCATCTCCTCGATGCGGGTGGGATGGATGCGGCCGTCCAGGATGAGCTTTTCCAGGGCCAGCCGGGCGATCTCCCGGCGCACCGGGTCAAAGCAGGACACGGTGATGGCCTCGGGGGTGTCGTCGATGATGAGATCCACGCCGGTCATGGTCTCCAGCGTGCGGATGTTGCGGCCCTCCCGGCCGATGATGCGGCCCTTCATCTCGTCGTTGGGCAGGGGCACCACGGATACCGTCGCCTCGGCCACATGGTCGGCGGCGCAGCGCTGGATGGCCAGGGCAATCTGCTCCCGGGCGTAGGTCTCCGCCTCGTCCTTGTAGCGGGCCTGAATCTCCTTGAGCTTCAGCGCCTGCTCGTGGGTGACGTCGTCCTCCAGCTGCTCGATGAGGTAGCGCTTGGCCTCCTCCACGGTCAGGCCGGAAATGCGCTCCAGCAGCTCCAGCTGGCTGTCCTTCAGTTTGTCCAGCTCCAGCTTCTCGGCATCCAGCTGGGCGATGCGGGCGTTGACGTTCTCCTCCTTGCGCTCCAGGTTCTCCAGCTTGCGGTCCAGGTTCTCCTCCTTGGAGTTCAGCCGGTTCTCCTGGCGCTGAACCTCGCTGCGGCGATCCTTGATCTCCTTGTCGAACTCTGTGCGGGCCTTGAGGATTTCCTCCTTGGCCTCCACGGTGGCCTCCCGCTTTTTGTTCTCGGCGCTCTTGATGGCGTCGTTGATGATGCGGCGGGCCTCCTCCTCAGCGGAGCCGATCTCCCGCTCGGCGGCGGCCTTCCGGCGCTGGTAACCGATGACAAATCCGCCGATGAGGCAGACAAGCCCCACCACGACGGCGATGATTGCTGTGACATACGGTGGCATCTGAGTTCCACACCTCCTGTTTCTTTGATTTTGATTTTTCTGTGAAAATAAGCAAAATAAGACGCGATGCGCCATACGGAGGCACACCGCGATAACCGAAAAACCGCCCATCCATTTGGGCGCAGTATTTGAGTGTCAACAAATCTATTGATGGAAACAGATCGATAGATATATAAACGCGCCTGAGGGCGCTGTAAACGCTCAAAACGCCGGGAAAATCCGGGCGGTTTTTCAAAATTACCTCTTCTTATTGTAAAGGCCGGGCGCTTTCATGTCAAGTGGAAACTGAAAGATATTTTAGTAAGTTTCTAGGAAATATGAGAAAAAGGGGAGCCTCCCCGGCGCGTCCGGCGGAGCCCCCCCCCGATGGGGCTGGATTATGAATCCCGGAGGCGCAGATCGTCCCCGTAGAAGGTGAGCTCCCGGAACATCCCCCCGACGCGGGAGAACAGTTGGGGGGTGTACCGCTGGGCAATCTGCGCCATGGACAGGTTGGTGGAGATGATGGTGTGCCGCCCGGCCTGGAGGCGGCTGTTCACCACCTCGTACAGCGAGGACTGGGCCAGAGGGGAGGTCAGCTCGCTGCCCAGATCGTCGAGGATCAGCAGATCGCAGCCCAGGTAGCGCCGGGTGTCGTCCCTGGCCTGGCGCTCCTCCCCGGCGTCCCGGGTGAAGCGGCGGGTCTCAAAGGCGGAGAACAGGTGGATAGCGGTGTCGTACACCACGGAGTATCCCCGGCGGGATACCTCCCGGGCGATACAGCCGGACAGGAAGGTCTTGCCCAGCCCGGTGCCGCCGGAAAACAGCAGGTTTTGCAGGGGGTAGTGGGGGAACTGCTTGGCGTACCCCTCGCACACGGTGACGATCCGCCTCATGTTCTCCCGGGGGGAGCGGCCCTCCCCCTGCCAGGGGAGGTCGCTGTATACGTCCAGCCGCAGCCTGTCGAAGTCCTGCTCGTCGGTAAGGTTCAGCAGGGCGGTGAGGGCGCGGAGCTGCTCCTGGGCGCACAGCTCTTTCAGGCAGGCGCACATACCCTCGGCTGTCCAGCCCGTGTCGCCGCATTTGGGGCAGGCGGGGGTGTCGTCCAGGGCGTCCGGGGCATAGCCCAGTCCGGCCAGCAGGGCGGCGCGCTCCGCTTGCAGAGCCTCGCTGCGCTGGCGGATGGCGGCGATCTCCGGGCCGTCCGCCGCTACGGGTCTGCCGCCGGTGGCCAGCAGGGCCAGGTCGGCCATTGTCCCCCGCAGAGCCCGATCAATCTGTTGCAGGCGGGGTTCCTTGGCGTACAGCTCCCGCTCCAGGGCGAAGCGGCGGCGGGCGCGGCCCTCCCGGCGGCGCTCCAAGCGGGCCAGGGCCGTGCGCATGACATTGGGCTCATAAGACAAATCAGCCGCCTCCTTTCTGTTGCTGCTCTAAGAATTGATCCAGCCAGTCGTTGTTTTTTTGGATCCGATCCTGGCTGGGCTGGAAGTCCTGGGGCTGGTTCTTGGCAGGCTGGGCCCGTTTTGGGGGCCTGTCCCCCGCCTCCACCTGTTGGGGCGTCTGGTAGCCCGCCTGGTGCCAGGACTGCAAAATCTTGTTCATGTAGGGCCAGCTCATGGCCTTTTTCTGGTACACGGTGCGCTCATAGGCCATGCGGATCAGCTCGTCGCTGACCCCCATGCCCACCCAGGCGGCGATGTACTCCCGCTCCTTTTCCACGGCGGGGCGGCGCTCCGCCACCCCCACGGCGGACAGCACGGCCCACTCACGCTGGTCGACGGCCTCCTGGCGGCGGAGGTAGTCCTCCGCCCGCTCCAGGGTGTCCACCCCCAGCCGCTTCCAGCGGAACGCCTCCCGCTGAACCTGGGGCATCCGGGGGCAGGCGGCGGGGTTGTTTTTCTGCTGCCGCTCCCGATGGATGACCCAGCCGGTGAGCTGCAAGATCACCTCGACGGGAAGCCCCAGGTGGTCGTAGATGGTATACAGGCACTTCAAATCGTTGTCGGTGAAGATGCGGTTCAGCCGCCCCTCCATCTCCCGGCACAGGCCCTGGAACTCCGGCTCCCGCTCCATGGCGGCGGCGATCTCCCCCCGGCTGTACTCGGGCAGACGGTCATCCTGCTTGGGGG
>JAIEFH010000193.1 GCA_029067025.1 Oscillospiraceae bacterium
GGCGGCGGGGACGCCGGCCCAAAGCAGTGAGGCACGATTTTCCCGCCCCTCCCCTTGACAGCCCCGCTTTTTTATAATAGAATGCAAGGAACAAAGCGATGACGGAGAACAGTACCCCGCAGCCGGGGATTCAGAGAGGGGACGGACGGTGCAAGTCCCCCGAAGGCGCGGCGGGAAGGCGCTCCCGAGCCCGGGCAGGAAATGGCCCGGCGGCCCCCGCCGTTACCGGGCAAGAGCGCGGGCGAAGGCCCGAATTCAGGTGGAACCGCGGACAGCTTTGTTCGCCCTGAGCCAAACCGGCTCGGGGCGTTTTTTTATCGCAGGGAGGGAATGCTATGGAAGCAAACACCAGGGATCCGGGGCTGGACGTGGTGCGGTCGCTGGCCATTGTATTCGTGCTGGTCATCCACACCGCCGGCGCCGGACTGACCCAGACGCCAGGCTCTTTCGACTGGTGGGGAGCCCTGCTGTGGGGAGCCCCCGCCCGGCCAGCCGTGCCGCTGTTCTTCATGTGCAGCGGCGCGCTGATGCTGTGCCGGGACATCACGCCCCGGCGGATCTTCACCCACAATATGCCCCGCGTCCTGTGCGCCATGCTTGCCTGGGCCTTCCTCTACCGCCTCGCCGCCCTGATGGACGACGGCTTCACCATGGCTGGGCTGTGGGACGCGGTGAAGCGCACGGTTCTGCTCCAGCATGAGTTCCACTTCTACTACCTGCATATGCTGATCCTGGTTTACGCTTTCCTCCCTGTGGCGCGGGTGTTCGTGCGCAGCGCCTCCCGGCGGGAGCTGGAGTATCTGCTGGGACTGTGGATGGTGACGGGCATTCTGATCCCCACGCTGGTCAGCTTCTGGCCCTTTACCCTGGTGGAGCCGCTGGAGCTGCGGTATAAGATGGGGAAAGCCTACTCCTGCATCGGCTACGCCCTGCTGGGGCACTATCTGCGGCAGTATGGCGGTTCTATCAAGCGGCGCTGGTACGCGCTGGCCCTCCTGGCCGGACTGGCCGTCACCTTCGGCGGCTGCGCCGCCCTCTCTTTGCGCGGCGGGGCGCTGAACGACGTCTTTCTGGAGGGGATGTCCCCCGGCCCCATGCTCACCGCCCTGGGGCTGTTCGGGCTGATCCTCACCCGGAAGGGGTGGCCCGCCCCGGTGGTGAAGGTCACCGGCCGGCTGGCCCGGGCCTCCTTCTGTATCTACCTGGTACACGTCCTGTTCCAGCGGCTGTTCCTCCGGCTGGGCATCAGCGCCGGGGCATCCCCCTGCCTGCTGTCCATCCCCGCCGTGTGCCTGCTGCTGCTGGTGACGGGCTGGCTCACCTGGGAGGTTCTGCACCGCGTCCCCATCGTGAAAACCTATCTCGTATAAACCCATCCAATTATATAAAGGAGCGCTTATCATGATGAAAAACAGTGAAAAGTCTATGGAAAAAATTGTGGCCCTGTGCAAGGGCCGGGGCTTCATCTTCGCCGGGTCTGAGATCTACGGCGGCCTGGCCAACACCTGGGACTACGGCCCCCTGGGCGTGGAGCTGAAGAACAACGTGAAGAAGGCCTGGTGGAAGAAGTTCGTCCAGGAGAACCCCTACAACGTGGGGCTGGATGCCGCCATCCTGATGAACCCCCAGGTGTGGGTGGCCTCCGGCCACGTGGGCGGCTTCTCCGACCCGCTGATGGACTGCAAGGAGTGTCACGAGCGCTTCCGCGCCGACAAGGTCATCGAGGACTGGTGCCAGGAAAACAACTTCGAGCTGGGCCACAGCGTGGACGCCATGAGCCAGGTCGAGATGAAGGCGTTTGTGGACGAGCACCAGATCGCCTGCCCCACCTGCGGCAAGTTCAACTGGACTGACATCCGGCAGTTCAACCTGATGTTCAAGACCTTCCAGGGGGTTACCGAGGACGCCAAGAACACCGTGTATCTGCGCCCCGAGACCGCCCAGGGCATTTTCACCAACTTTGTCAACGTCCAGCGCTCCACCCGGCGCAAGCTGCCCTTCGGCATCTGCCAGATCGGCAAGTCCTTCCGCAACGAGATCACCCCGGGCAACTTCATCTTCCGCACCCGCGAGTTTGAGCAGATGGAGCTGGAATTCTTCAGCAAGCCGGGGACCGACATGGAGTG
>JAIEFH010000194.1 GCA_029067025.1 Oscillospiraceae bacterium
CCACCACCTTGCCGGCCTGGTCGATGATGTCCCCGGCGGGATAGGTTTTCCCGGTGTAGCGCTCCATGAAGGCCAGGTAGTCCCCGTCGGGGACGAAGCAGATGTCCTGGCTGTCGTGCTTGCGGGCGTTGACAAAACCCTCCCGCTCCGCGATCTGCCGCACCTCACCCTTGGTCAGCCCGCCCAGCGGGAACAGGGTATGGCCCAACTGCTCCCGTGGAATGGGGTAGAGTACATAGCTCTGATCCCGGCTCAGGTCGGCGGCCTTGGTCATGCAAAAGCCGCCCGCCCCATCGTCCACGATTTGGGCGTAGTGGCCGGTGGCGATATATTCGCACCCCAGCTCCTGGGCCCGGCGGTGCAGCTTGTCGAATTTCAAAAACCGGTTGCAGTCGATGCAGGGGTTGGGAGTCTCCCCCCGCTCGTAGGCGTCCACAAAAGGTTGGATCACCTTCTCCTCAAACTCATCGGAAAAGTTGAACACATAATGGGGGATACCCATACGGCGGGCCACCTCCCGGGCGTCCTCCACATCATCCAGCGTGCAGCAGGGGTGGCCCTTGTCCAGCCCCACCGCCTCATTGCCGAACAGCTTCATGGTGACCCCAACGCACTCGTATCCCTGCTCTTGAAGGAGGTACGCCGCCACACTGGAGTCCACCCCGCCGCTCATGGCCACCAGCACCCGCTTTTTGTTCCGCTCCATACCGCTCACCTTCTCCGCGCTCTTTTTGGATATTGTATCACATTTCTCCCCCTTTGGGAAGAAGCCGCCGCCTGATGAAAAGATTCAAAAAATTTTTGCGGCTCCTCTTGACAAATCAGTTAGCATATGCTATCCTTATCTCATCAGTTAGCTACCGCAAACTGCAAAACTTTTCCTCCAATGTTTCGAACCGGGAGACCGCCCGCGCCGCAAGGCGTGGGCGATTTCTTTGCCGGCAACAGAAATTCAGGATCAAGAAGAGGCCCTCACGGTCGGTGAGGGCCTCTTTCGCGCGTTTTCAATCGGACAGCAGGATCCTGTCGTTGTCCAGATCCTTCCCCGTCCCCGCCTTAAAGCGGCGGAGCAAATCGTCCACCGTCATGCCCGCGCGCTCCTGGCCGGAGATGTCCAGCACGATGTTCCCGTCCGCCATCATCAGCGTGCAGTTTCCCAGTTCCAGCGCCTGCCTCATGTTGTGGGTGACCATCAGGCAGGTGATCTGGTTTTCCGCGACGATGGTTCGGGTGAGCTCCAGCACCTTTTCCGCCGTGCCCGGATCCAGGGCGGCGGTGTGCTCGTCCAGCAGCAGCAGCTTGGGGGTGACCAGGGTGGCCATGAGCAGGGTCAGCGCCTGGCGCTGGCCGCCGGACAGCAGACCCACCGGCTGGCGCATCCGATCCTCCAGCCCCATGCCCAGCAGCTTCAGCTTTTCAGCAAAGAATTCCTTATCCTTTTTCGTGATCCGGCTGAACGGGGCCTTGCCCTGGGCTGAGCGCAGATAAGCCAAGGCGAGGTTTTCCTCGATGGTCATGGACGGCGCGGTGCCCCGCAGCGGATCCTGGAACAGCCGCCCGATGGTCTTGCTCCGCTTGTGGTCGGCTGTAAACGTGATGTCCCTGCCGTCCAGTGTGATGGAACCGCTGTCCACGTAAAAGCTGCCCGCGATGGCGTTCAAAAGGGTGGACTTGCCCGCCCCGTTGGAGCCGATGATGGAGGCGAAATCCCCGGGCCGGAGATGCAGGGACACATGGGACAGCGCCGTCTTTTCGTTGATGGTGCCGGGATTAAAGGTCTTGGAGATGTCCACAATGTTCAACATATCAGCGTCCCCCCTTTCGGAGCGCGGTAAGCTTGCGCTTCTCGAAGCCCACACCCTCCTTGATGGTGGGGGCCGCAATGGCCAGGGCCACCACGATGGCGATGAACAGCCTCAGGCATTCGATGGGTACGATCTTGGTGTAAAACACCCAGGCGTAAATGAAGCGGTAAATGATGGAGCCCGCCATAACGGCCAGGATGCCGTGGCCGACAGAGCGGCGGCCCAGCACCGTCTCGCCGATGATGAGGCAGGCAAGGCCGATGACCACGATGCCGGTGCCCGAATTGATGTCCACGGTTTTCTGATATTGGCCCACCACGGCCCCGGACAGGGCGGTGAGGGTGTTGGAGACGCACAGCCCCACCGTGACGGTGTAGGCCGGGTTGACGGAGGACGCCCGCACCATGTCCCGGTTGTCGCCGGTGGCCCGGATGGACAGGCCCAGCCGGGTGCCCAGGAACAGGTACAGCAGCACCCCCGCCAGGATAGTGATGCCGCCGGACAGGATCAGCTTGTACCAGTCCCCGATGATGTCGGTATCTACCACATCCCGCAGCATGGTGAACACGGTGTCCACCCGGAGCAGACTGGCGCTGGAGCTGCGGCCCATGGCCAGGAAGTTCACGGTGTACAGCCTGTCTCTTATAGACGTCTGGCGCTGCCGACGACTGCTTAGGTGTGGATCTCGGGG
>JAIEFH010000195.1 GCA_029067025.1 Oscillospiraceae bacterium
AATTCTAGACATTCCTATAACCCTCCTTACCAGACGAATGCCAGGACTTCGCCGCCGACATGGGCCTCGCGGGCCTTTTTGTCGGTCATGACGCCCTTGGACGTGGAAACGATGGCGATGCCCAGGCCGCGGAGCACACGGGGCAGCTCGTCGGCGCCGGCGTAGACGCGCAGGCCGGGCTTGGACACCCGGCGCAGGCCGCTGATGGCCTTCTCTTTGCCGGGCTGGATATACTTCAGTGTGATGCGGATGACACCCTGGGTACCATCGTTGATGGTCTGGAAGTTCTTGATATAGCCCTCGTCCAGCAGGATCTGAGCGATGGCCTTCTTCATGTTGGAAGCGGGAACGTCCACGGTGTCATGCTTGGCGTTGTTCGCGTTGCGGATGCGGGTGAGCATATCCGCAATGGGGTCGGTGATTTGCATGAGACTTTACCTCCTATTAAGATTACCGACTCTGCAAACGCTTCGTCGGTGCAGATGGAAAGGTATCGGCGGTTAGGCATCATCCGCCGACCTGTTGTCCACCTTTTCCCTCGCTGGGGGTCTCTTAATTCGACACTTTTTTGCAGTGCCATATAACAGGCCCATAGGCGGGAGCATAAAACTCCCGCCTTTGGACGAGTTACCATGGAATTACCAGGAGGCTTTCTTAACCCCCGGAATTTCGCCCTTGTACGCCAGCTCCCGGAAGCAGATACGGCAGATGCCGTAGTTGCGCAGGTAGGCGTGGGGGCGGCCGCAGATCTTGCAGCGGTTGTAGCGGCGGCTGGAGAACTTGGGCTCAGCCTGCTGCTTGTTGATCATGGACTTTTTGGCCATAGCAGTTATCCTCCCTCTCTCAGCCGTTTTCGGTGTGGAACGGAGCGCCCAGCAGCTTCAGCAGCTCCTTGGCCTCCTCGTCGGTCTTGGCGGTGGTGCAGATGACCACGTCCATGCCGCGGATCTTGTCGATCTTATCGTACTCGATCTCGGGGAAGATCAGCTGCTCCTTCAGGCCCAGGGCGTAGTTGCCGCGGCCGTCGAAGGCGTTGGGGTTGATGCCGCGGAAGTCGCGGACACGGGGCAGGGCCACGTTGAACAGGCGGTCCATGAACTCCCACATCTTGTCCTGGCGCAGGGTGACCTTGGCGCCGATGGGCATATCCTTGCGGATCTTGAAGTTGGCGATGGGCTTCTTGGTCTTGGTGATGACGGGCTTCTGGCCGGTGATGGCGGTCAGGTCGGCCACCACGCTGTCCAGTACCTTCACGTTGTCCTTGGCCTCGCCGCAGCCGCAGTTGACCACGATCTTGGCGATGCGGGGGATCTCCATGGTGGACTTATAGCCGAACTTCTGCATGAGAGCAGGAGCCACGTCGGCAGTGTACTTCGCCTTCAGGTTAGGCACTTTTTTCTCAGCCATTGTTATGCTCCTCCTCTCTCTCAAATATCCTCCGCGCCGCACTTCTTGCAGACACGGATGCTGACCATTTTCTCCTTGCCGGAGACGACCTTTTTCACCCGCTTGTGAGCTACACGGGTGGGCTTGCCGCACTTGGGGCACACCAACTGCACCTTACAGGCGTACATGGGGGTCTCCTTGGAGATGATGCCGCCCTCCTCGCCCTGCTGGCGGGGCTTCTGGTGCTTCTGGGCCACGTTCATCCCCTCAACGATAACCTTGCCAGCCTTGGGCATAACCTCAAGGATCTTACCCTTGGTGTTGCCCAAATCCTTATCTTTGCCGACATCGCCGGAGATGCGGACGACCGTATCGCCCTTCTTAATGTTCATACTCATACCTCGCTGCCCCTCCTTACAGCACTTCGGGAGCCAGGGACAGGATCTTCATGTAATCCTTGTCGCGCAGCTCACGGGCCACCGGGCCAAAGATACGGGTGCCCCGGGGGTTCTTGTCCTCTTTGATGAGGACGGCGGCGTTGTCGTCGAAGCGGACGTAGCTGCCGTCGGCGCGGCGCACGCCGCGGGCGGAGCGGACGATGACGGCCTTGACGACCTCGCCCTTCTTCACCTGGCCGCCGGGAGCGGCCTTCCGCACGGAGGCCACCACCACGTCGCCGATGTTGCCAAACTTGCGCCGGGAACCGCCCAGCACACGGATGGTCTTGATCTCTTTGGCGCCGGTATTATCGGCCACCTTCAGATAGGTTTCTTCCTGAATCATACTGGCACCTCCTTTTACTTCGCCTTTTCGAGGATTTCAACCACGCGCCAGCGCTTGTCCTTGGACAGGGGGCGGGTCTCCATCACGCGGACGCGGTCGCCCACGCCGCACTGGTTGTTCTCATCGTGGGCCTTCAGCTTGTAGGTCCTTTTCACGATCTTCTTGTACAGAGGGTGGGCCACGCGGTCGGCGATGGCGACCACAACGGTCTTATCCATCTTGTCCGAAACCACCAGGCCGACTCTGGTTTTACGAGAAGAGGTTCTCACTTCACTCATCGTTTACTCCTCCTTATCGGCCCTGCTGCTCACGCAGGATGGTCTTGA
>JAIEFH010000196.1 GCA_029067025.1 Oscillospiraceae bacterium
CGATGATGACCTGGTTGGCGTTGACGATGTCGTAGACGTTGATGAGGTTGGCGGGGCTGGTCACCACGCCGGGGATGTTCCGGGCGGACAGCACCACGTTGGAGTCGCTGGTGACCACGACGGCCTTCTTGGACTCCACAGCGTTCAGGAACGCCTGGAAGGTCTTGGTCTTGATTTCGCCCATCTCCAGCTTATCGACCACCAGCACATTTCCGGCGGCGGCCTTGGAGGACAGGGCGGACTTCAGGGCCAGGCGGCGCACCTTCTTATTGAGGGTGTACCGGTAGGTGCGGGGCTTGGGGGCGAACACGATGCCGCCGTGGGTCCACTGGGGGGCCCGGGTGGAGCCCTGACGGGCGTGGCCGGTACCCTTCTGGCGCCAGGGCTTGCGGCCGCCGCCGGACACTTCGGCGCGGGTCAGGCTGCTCTGGGTGCCCTGACGGCAGTTGGCCAGGTGGTTCTTGACCACGTCGTGAACCACGTACTGGTTGGGCTCGATGCCGAAGATGGCCTCGGAGAGCTCGACCTCGCCGATCTGCTTACCGGCCATATCATAAAGGTTCGCTTTAGGCATTTGTCATTCTCTCCTTTCTCACTTGTTACGCGCAGAGGCCTTCTGCGGGTTGACACGGGCGGACTGCTTCTGGGGATTGACGCGCCCGGCAGTCTCGGCGGTGTGCTTGACGGCCAGCTTCTTGGCGCTGCTCTTCAGCGCGACCACGCCGCCGCGGGGACCGGGCACCGCGCCGCGCACGGCGATGACGCCCAGCTCCTCGTCCACCTGAACCACGTCCAGGTTCATGACGGTGACCTGCTCGTTGCCCATCTGGCCGGCGCCGTTGTGTCCCTTAAAGATGCGGGAGGGGTCGGTGCTGGAGCCCATGGAGCCGGAATGGCGGTGGACGGGGCCGCCGCCGTGGGAGTTCTTCTGCACGTGGCCGCCGCAGCGCTTGACAGCGCCCTGGTAGCCGTGGCCCTTGCTGATGCCGGTGATGTCCACCCGGTCGCCGGGGACGAACACGGTGGCGGTGAGCTCGTCGCCCACGTTCAGCTCGGCGGCGTTGTCCAGCTTGAACTCCTTGAGCACCCGCAGGCATTTGCCGGACTTCTTGCTGTGGCCCGCCTCGGGCTTGGACAGCTTCTTCTCCGGGACTTCGTCAAATCCCAGCTGGACGGCGGTGTAGCCGTCCTTTTCCTCGGTCTTCTTCTGCACCACGGTGCAGGGGCCCGCCTGGATGACGGTGACCGGGATGACCTTACCGGCTTCGTCGAAGATCTGGGTCATACCCACCTTCTTGCCGATGATGGCCTTTTCCATGTGTATTCCTCCTTGTTAAGGTTATTGGTCGGGCGAGGTGGCCATTGGGCTGCCATTGCTCGGCCGACTTGACCCGCTCACCTCAGTAACGCGGTGAGCTGCGGTACTCACAATGTTGTACGGGGCTTACAGTTTGATTTCGATCTCCACGCCGGCGGGAAGCTCCAGGCTCATCAGGGCCTCCACGGTCTTGGGGGAGGGCTTGATGACGTCGATGAGCCGCTTGTGGGTGCGGCGCTCGAACTGCTCACGGCTGTCCTTGTACTTGTGGGGGGAGCGCAGGATGGTGACGATCTCCTTCTTGGTGGGCAGGGGAATGGGGCCGGAGACCTCAGCGCCGCTGCGCTTGGCGGTGTCGACGATCTTCTCAGCCGCCTGGTCGATGAGCTGATGGTCATAGGCCTTCAGCCGGATGCGGATCATTTCTTTCTGAGCTGCCATTTGTTGTTTTCCTCCTTGATACGAAGTGACGTTTGTCGAACTGCGTCTAAGCTCCGTAACGGGTGAGCGATTCTCAGTCCACGTTTCCGTGCGTATCACTCCCCGGCATGAATAAAACCGGCGCAAAGCTGGCCGGTTCTACCCACCCAGGGCGATATACGCCATGGAATGGATCTCTCAGCCGCCCGATCTTACGGACATACTCCGCGGAAGTTACCTCGCTCAAGCGAGCAATCTCCCGCATCATCGCAGTGCGCCCTTTCACAGGCGCTTGACTATTGTACAACAAGAGTACACAGAAAGTCAAGGAGTTTTTCGCCTGTTTTCCAAAGTTTTTTCACGGTTTTGGGCTGTTTCTTCTCCCATGTCCTGTGCAACATGACGAACGCCGCCCTGCTGGCGCAGGGCGGCGCAAAAGCCTCGCAGAGTTTGGTTGTCAGTACGCCACGCCCCAATAGACCATATGCTTGGCGGGCTTGCCGCAGCAGGCGCACACGTCGCCCAGCTTTTCCTGCTGGAAGGGGATGCACCGGGAGGTCACCCCGGCCTCCTCCTTCATGCGCAGCTCGCACTCCAGCTCGCCGCACCACATGGTCTTGGCGAAGCCGCCCTGGCTCTCCATCTTCTCCTTGACTTCCGCTAGGGTGGCGCAGGGGTAGGTGTTGTCCTCCAGGTTGCGCTTGGCCCGCTCGTACAGCCCGGTGTGGATGTCCTCCAGCATCTTGGCCACCGTGTCCTCGATGCCGTCCAGGGACACAAAGCACTTCTCCCCGCTGTCTCGGCGCACCAGCACGCACTGGTTCTTCTCCATATCCTTGGGGCCAAGCTCCAGACGCAGGGGTACGCCCTTCATCTCGTACTCGGCGAACTTCCAGCCGGGGGAGTTGTCGCTGGCGTCCATCCTCACCCGGAAGCCCGCCTTGCGCAAACGCTCCATGACGGCCTCGTTGGCCTCGATGACGCCCTCCTTGTGCTGGGCCACGGGGATGACCACCACCTGGATGGGCGCGACTTTCGGCGGCAGCACCAGGCCGTTGTTGTCGCCGTGTACCATAATAATACCCGCAATCATCCGGGTGGACACGCCCCAGGAGGTCTGGAAAGGATGGTGGAGCTGGTTATCCTTCCCAGTGAAGGTGATGTCAAACGCTTTGGCAAACCCATCTCCGAAATAGTGGCTGGTGCCGCCCTGGAGGGCCTTGCGGTCGTGCATCATGCACTCCACCGTGTAGGTGGCCTCCGCGCCGGAGAACTTCTCCTTATCGGTCTTGCGGCCCTTCACTACCGGAATGGCCAGCACATCCTTATAAAAGTCGGCATAGATGTTGAACATCCGCTCCGTCTCGGCCACGGCCTCCTCGGCGGTGGCGTGCATCGTGTGGCCCTCCTGCCACAAAAACTCCCGGTGGCGCAGGAAGGGGCGGCTGGTCTTTTCCCAGCGCAGCACGCTGGTCCACTGGTTGTACAGCTTGGGCAGGTCCCGGTGAGAGTGGATGATGTTGGCGTAGTGCTCGCAGAACAGCGTCTCGGAGGTGGGCCGGATGCAGTAGCGCTCCTCCAGCTTGTCCACGCCGCCGTAGGTCACCCAGGCGCACTCAGGGGCAAAGCCCTCCACGTGATCCTTCTCCTTCTGGAGCAGGGACTCCGGGATGAGCATGGGCAGGTACACATTCTCATGCCCGGTCTTTTTGAACTCATCGTCCAAAATGCGCTGGATATTCTCCCAGATGGCGTAGCCGTAGGGCCGGTAAATGAACATTCCCTTGATGCTGGAGTAGTCGATCAGCTCCGCCTTTTTGCACACGTCGGTGTACCACTGGGCGAAGTCCACGTCCATATCGGTGATCTGGCTGACCTGCTTGTTTTTGTCCTGTGCCATATTTTTTCAACCCTTTATATATTAATGTAGATTTTCCATATCCTAAATGTGCGGCGGGCCGCTCCGCCAATGAATGGACAATATTGTATTGCGAAACCCGGAAAAAGTCAAGGGGAAAGGCGTTTCCCCTTCCCCTCCGCCCAGCGGGCGGGGTAACATAGGCTTATTGCCCGAAGCAGAAGCGCACAAAGAAAAGGAGTTGTTCACTATGTCCCGTTCCCGCATTCGCCGCGGCCATATCTCTCTGCGCCCCGTCCCCACTCCGCCCCAGGTGGGTTTTCCTCTGCCCCAGTC
>JAIEFH010000197.1 GCA_029067025.1 Oscillospiraceae bacterium
GCGGGCTGCTTGATGGTATAGCCTGCGGCGGGTTCCAGCTCCGTCACCTTGTACCAGCCGTCCCGCAGCAGGTCAACAAAGAACTGGCCGTTCTCGTCGGAGAAGAACGTGCCCAGGCTGTTCAGCTCCCCGGTGGTGGTGCTGTTGGAGCCGTACCAAACCTCGAACTTGGCCCCCTTGATGGGACTCCCGGTGATACTGTCCACCTTGTTCACCGTAAGGGTGGGCTTCTTGTGGTTCTGGAAGTACACGGTATGGTCGCGGTTGGGGTAAAGGGTCACAAGCTGGCTGGGAGCGTCCATGAGCCACGGGGCCGGAACTGACTTCTCGGAAATTTCATACACGCCGGGGAGCAGGTTATCCAGGGTGGCCCTGCCGTTGGCGTCCGTCTTGATCTCGTCCACGCTGTGGCCATCCGCTGCCCGGACGGTGAAAATGGTGTTGGGAATGGGGTCGCCGGTGTCTGCGTCCTTTTTGTAGACAATGAGGTTGGGCCGCTTCTGATTTTCCAGCGTGATAGTGCTGGTCTGTCCGGGGAACAGCTCAACATGGTACTCTTGGAGGTCAAGGATATGGTCGGCAACGGTGGCCGTCTCCTTGATGGAGTACACGCCCGGTTCCAGATTGGAAATGTTGATCTCGCCGTTGTCATCGGTGATACGGTCAAGATAATGGGTGCCGTCCTCGATCTTGGCGATGCGGAAATGCACCCCGCCCAGCCGGGTGCCGTCCGAGCTGGTTTTGATCAGCCGCAGGGCGGGCTTGGGGGTGTTGGTAAACACAAAGCTGGCGTTTTCGTCCGGGTTCACCTGCACCACGCGCACGGCATCGTCAATCAGATAGCCGTCCGGGGCCTCCAGCTCCCGCACTTCGTATGCGCCGGGGGTCAGCTTGGACAGGTCGATCTCCCCGTTGATGTCGGTGGTGAACTCCTGCCGGTAGCTGCCGCCCACCAGCTTGAACTCAAAGCGGACATTGGGCAGGGATTTCATGGTGATGCTGTCCACCTTAATCAAATGGATGCCCGGTTTCAGCGAATTGAAAAAGACCAGCTCCCGTGTCTGCGTGTCGCCGGCCTTTAATTCAATCTGCTGGGGGGTAGAGTTTACGACGTGTTCATCATCGGTGGCGATTTCTTTTACAAGATAGGTGCCGGGGTCAAGGTCATAGAGGAAAATCTCGCCGCTGGCGTTGGTGGTGTATTCCCCAAACAGATCCCCGTCGTGCCAGACTTCAAAGGTCACGTCCGGCATGGGCTTGTTGCTGGTCAGGTCATACTTCAAAATCCGCAGGGCGGGCCGCGCCCGGTTGGTCACGGTCAGCACGGGATCGTCCTCGGTGGCGGGGTCATAGGGGTCGATGTGAATACCGTGGGGCGTCTTATCCAGCACATACCCTGCGGGGGCGGCGGTTTCCACGATCTCGATGTACGCTTCTTTTCGGATGCCCGTCACACGGGCCACGCCGTCGTCGTTGGTGGTGACGGAGGTGATCAGCTTACCGTCCGCATACACGTCAAAGGTGGCGTTGGGCAGAGATACGCCGGTCTGCTCATCCACCTTTACGATGGTCAGGCTGATGTCCCGCACATTCTCCCATGTAATGAGAACATCCTTGGTGCCGTCCCACTCCACCGTCTCCACACGGGAGGACTTCACATAACCGTCCGGGGGTGACTGCTCCGTAATGCGGTACGATCCGTAGGGCAGCTCGTCTCCCTCAAAAGAGATGGTGCCATCAAAGCCGGTGATGCCGGTGGTCATGTAGCTGCCGTCGATTTGCTCAAAACGGAACACAGCGCCCTGCAAGCTGCCCTTGTTCTGCGCGTCCACCTTTTTAATTGTAAAGCCCTTTTCGGTTTCGTCCGTGACAGTCAGATAGGACGTGCGGCCAGGGGTGAGGGTGACGTTCATGGGGGCCACAATCTGATACCCCTCTGGGGCGGCGGTTTCCGTCAGGGTGAACTTTTCATCGGCGGGGAGGTCTGTCCAGATGATCTGTCCGTTGCGGTCAGTGGTGCCGGTAACGGTGGTGCCCTTGTCGCCGGTCAGGGTGAACTCAGCCCCCTCCAACGGAGCGCCGCCCGCGCCTGCCTTAACAACTTGGAGGCTGGCGGTTTCCTCTAATTCCTCGGTGCTTTTCCACTTAAACGTGGCCTGTGCGTCACAGGTGGTATAGCCGGGATCGGAAATGATATAGGACTGCTCCGAGGCGGCGGGGTTATAGGCCAGATACAAATTGAACTGAGCGACGCCGCCAACGGCCTTAATCGTAAAAGAGCCCTCGTCCATCACATTGTCCGCAGGGATGCAGACTTTGAACGCGCCATAATACTCGCTGCCGTTGGCATTGAGGTTTGTACTGCGCTGTGTGCTGGTGTCCACCTTATAACAGGTGGCCCCGCTCTCCTGCGTCGTCTCCAGCGGGGAATTGTTCTCCGCAACAAAGATCGTACCAGCGGGGGCATCGGTGGAGTACACCTTGGTTTTGTGGTCATCGATCCATGTGGAGGTAGCGGAGGCAACGTACATTACACGGGTATAATACTCTTTCCCGTTGATTGTTTCCTTTTTGATGCCCTCACGGTTGGCCTGCGCTGCTCCCTCCAAGCCGCGCTCATGCACAACCTCCACGCCGCGCACATCGCGGTTTTCCTCGGCCCGGAGATACATCCCGGTATAGATGTGCTTCGTCCAGCCGTTGGCAAGGGTCAAGATGGCCTTTACGCTGTCAAAAATGCGGATTTTCTGTGCGTCCGAGGTGGGCGCTATGAGCTTTTCACGGCCCGCCGTAAAGGACGTACCGGGGACAGCCAACTGCCCGCAGGTGGCCCAAACCGCTAACTGGGTGGCGTATTTGTACTCGTCCTCGGTCAGCCCATTGATACCCCGCACATCGTCCTGATGCAGCTCCTTGAACTGCGCCAATGTGCGGTTGGGGTAGCCGTTGGCAAAAGCCCCCATCGTCTTGGGTTCCCGGTTGTACTCCTGCACAGTCAGGGACTTGGAGGGGGATACCCCTTTCAGTCCGTGGTTGACGCAGTAGGCGGTGCCGGTGGCGCCGTTGTTGCTGGTGTATTTCCAGTAGCCGCCGCCAACGGTGCCGCCGGTGCTGATGTTCAGGTATTTGCCGTACCCGGCCTGCTGGATGGTGACGCTGCCGCTGTCTTTCAGCGAGGCGGCGCTTGCGGGAACGGCGAGGATGCCGAACAGCGTGGCTACCGCCAACAGCATAGACAGCAGACGGCTGAAATGCTTTTTGTTCATAAAAACTCCTTTCATGGTGCTTTTTTCATGGATGCAAAAATGCGTCTCACCGTGAGACGCATTTCCGGGGCATAGGGACAGGGCGGTATGTTCCATGAACACACCACCCTGTCGGGTAGGTCTATCAGGTTATGGGAAATGCGCGTTACTTGGTGGAGCCGGGAACAAGCAGCTCTTTCAAAAATGCCGTAGCCGCTGGCGCTGTGTCGGCGCGGTTCTGTACTGTGCCGGTAAGCAGGATGTAGTCCTGCCGGTACAGATCGTTGGCGGAAACGTCAACATGGAGCCACTGTCCGTCTGCGTAGACGAGGTTCCACGAATGGTTGGCGGTGCTGATGGTGAAGCAGGGAATACCCGCCGCCCCGCACAGGAATTTGAAGTTGTGGGCATAGGAGCCGCAAGCGCCCGCGATCTCTCCGCTGTGCTGGGTAAAGACTTGGCTGATTCCGGCGGTGGCCTTTTTGTCATAGGACATTAAGCCGCACAGATAATCGTTGAGGTATTTTACCTTTTCCCGGTCTGAGGCCATCCCGTTCACCTGCTCAATCGCGGGCCGGATGAAGCTGAGCGCGGGCTGGTAGTCCCCGGATATTTCCGCAGACACCGCAAAATAGTCCAGGTACTCATAATAATTCGTGAGGTTCTGCGGTACATAGTGATCGTACCAAAAGTACCCGTCCATGCGGCCCAGCAGTTCTTTCACCGTTCCATAGTTTTCCTTGGACACCATCGTATAGGCGCACCGGCTTCCCGCGCTGTTCCCTGTCCCCTCGTCCACCAGCGTCTGCCGGATGGTGTTATAGAGTGCCCGGTCATAGATGCCGGTGAATACAGAGGGGTTAGCCTGCTGGGAGAAGTCCTCCCGACTCCAGTGATCCGTGCTGATGGTATAGCCGGACATATCCGGGGCCGGTGGTGTGGGGGCCGTAGCTGTTGGAGGTGTGTCCTCGCTGTACGGTTCGCCCGTGGTGATCTGGACGCTGTTGGTGGCGGCATCGTAGGTCACGTTGAAGTTTACCGCCTGTCCCACGTCCCGGAGTTTCACATAGTTGTTGCCGCCGATGGCGTAGGCTTGCAGATACACGCGCTGGCCATCCACATAAAATGTCTGGCTGGACGCTTCGGCCATAAGGCCCGCCGCATACGCTGTGCCGCCTCCAAACAATGCCATACCGACAAGCAAACCCGTTATAAAATAAAGCCCCCGTTTCATGTCAATTCCTCCTTATAATGTTATATAATTTTGGATTTCTCCACCATTATTATAACATAATCAGAGAAATTTGTCTAAAAATGTCGTGTCAAGCCTCGACAGCCCGGACGCACCAGCGATAGCTGGGCTGGTTCTGAACGCAGGTAAAAAGGGTGATGCAGTTATCGCTGGTAGCCGCCAGCATAGTGTTGTCCATCACGTCAACTTTTGTAACGCTGGTAACGGTGTAGGTGCGCTTGCCCAGGGCGGTGGTGAGGGTGATGGTGTTGCCTGTGTCAAGTGTGTGGATTTTACCAAAGTGATTGTTTACCCCTCTGTTGTGCCCAGCCAGTGCCACGTTGCCGTCCCAAATGCTGGTATCGGTAAAATGGCCCGCGCCCTTGGCCAGCGCCGCGCTGTCCGTCCCCTGCACAATTTTCACTGTCAAGCCGATAGAGGGGATTTCCAGCGTTCCCAAACTGCCGTTGCTGTAATAGAGATCGGCTGTCACATCGGTAAAGGCGGTGACGGGGCCGCTGGCGGTGGGGTAGCTGGTTGTGGGATAGGTGGATGCGGATGCGTCAACCGCGCCGGGGAGCGTTGCTGTCCCGCCCCCGGTGATGGTGCCTGTCAAGCTGGGACTGTTCAGCGGGCCTCCCGCCGCCAGATTGGGTGTCAAATACACGCCGGAGTTGGGCAGGTAGCTGGTGGGCGTCCCAAAACCGGGCGGGATCAGGGCGCTGCTCTTGCTCCTGTCCACATTGGGGTCGTCCCACTCATAGATGGTTTCGTCGCTGGTGGACGTACCAAAATCGCCGGTGGATGGGCTGTCAAAGGTGTACTCCAGCGCCGAGGCGGGCACGGAAAGCGCCGTCAGCATGAGGCAGACGGCGAACAGGGTGGAAAGATACTTTTTCATTTAGACATACCCCCGTTTCTTATCACGAATATATTTGTAGCCCCGCCAGCCGCCATAGCCGACAAGGGCAAGGGCTGCGATCCCGGCGAGGGCCGTGACCACGATTTTCCCCACGACACTCCCGCCGCTGTCCGGGGCCGGTTCCTTGTCCGGCTC
>JAIEFH010000198.1 GCA_029067025.1 Oscillospiraceae bacterium
CCTCCGCCGCCGTGGACGGCATCAAGGTGGCGGAGGCCATCATCCGGGCTGAAAACTGAACTTGAGGTGCAAACAGAATGATTGAGCATATCGCAATGTATGTGAATGATCTGGAGGCCGCGCGGCAGTTTTTTATGACCTACCTCGGGGCAACCTCCAACAGCGGTTACCACAATCCCAACACCGGCTTCCGCTCCTATTTCCTGTCCTTCGGCGGCGGCGCGCGGCTGGAACTCATGGCCAAGCCTCACACGGTTGACCAGGAGAAAGACCTCGCCCGGACGGGCTATATCCATATCGCCTTCAGCCTCGGCAGCCCGGAAAAGGTGGATGAACTGACCGCCCGGCTGCGGGCGGACGGCTTCCCCGTCGTCAGCGGCCCCAGGACCACCGGCGACGGCTATTATGAGAGCTGCGTCGTGGGTTTCGAGGGCAATCAAATCGAGCTGACCGTATAAAACAGCCGCCGCAACCGCAAATTTACGTCCGTCAACCCAAACGCAACATCAAATTGGTGGCCTGGGTCAGGTGCCTTGACCTAAAATGGGGGCACCTTGAAAGGAGGTCATCTCAATGACATTTGGTGAAAATCTGCAATTCCTCCGCAAACGCCGGGGCATGACCCAAGAGGAGCTGGCGGAAAAAATGGAAGTGTCCCGCCAGTCGGTGAGCAAATGGGAGTCCAACGCCGCATACCCGGAGATGGACGCCATCCTGCGCCTGTGCGACCTGTTCTCCTGCGACATGGACACGCTGCTGCGGGGGGACGCGTCCCGCCGCTTCGGCGAGGACGCCGCCGCCTATGACAAGCACATGAATGGCTTCTCCGCCGCCATTGCGGCGGGGGTAGGGTTGATCCTGCTGGGCGTCATCCTCATGCTGTTCCTGGGCGAATTCCTCACCCAGGAGATGTGGGCGGGGGTCGTGTTCTTCCTGTTTCTCATCGCCGCCGTGGCCATTTTCATCGTCTCCGGCATGAACCACGACATTTTCCTCCGCCAGCACCCCGGCTTCGTCCCCTGTTACACAAAGGAGGAGATGGATCGCTTTGAGCGCCGCTTCCCCTTCCTCATCGCCATCCCCGTGGCCCTCATCCTGGCGGGGCTTGCGGCCATGATCCCCATGGATATGAACGTCCCCTCGAGCTTCAGTAAGGATCAGTGGGACGCTTTGCTCACCACCCTGTTCCTGCTGTGCGTCACCATTGCCGTCATCGTCCTGGTCTGGGCGGGTATCCAGCACTCTAAGTACGGCTTCCCGGAGGAGAAGCAGACCCCGGCAGAGCGCCGCTCCGGCCGCATCTGGGGCTTCGGGATGCTGGCCGCCACAGCTGTCTATGTGGGGCTGGGCCTGACCATGAATTGGTGGCACAAGGCGTGGGCGATCTACCCCATCGCCGCGCTGATCTGCGCCGCCTTCACCGTCCTGCTGAAAAAAGACGACGAACCGTAAAGGAGCATTCCCCATGATAGAGCGCCGCCCGGACTACTACACAAAATTCCGCTGCCTGGGCGGGGCCTGCCCGGACACCTGCTGCCGGGACTGGTCGGTGGTGCCCGATGAGGCCGCTCTGGCGGACTACGCCTGCGCCCCCTCCCCTCTGCGGGAGCGCATCGCCCAAAATCTGGTCACCGACGAGGACGGCGACGTGTGCTTCCGCCTGAATGAGCAGGGGATGTGCACCCTCCTCACCCCCGACGGCCTGTGTCCCATCCAGCGGGACTGGGGCGAGGAGCATCTCTGCGCCCACTGCGCCGCCTATCCCCGGTTTACTGAGGAGTACGGCTGTCTGACGGAATCCTCCCTTGCCGTCTCCTGCCCGGAAGCGGCGCGGCTTTTGCTGGAGGCCCCCCGTTTCGCCCTCATGGAGACGGACGACGGCAACGCCGACCCGCCCTTTGACGGCGTAGACCCAGACCTGTTGGCGGGGCTGGAGCACAGCCGCGCCCAGGTACTGGCCTTGCTGGGCGGCGTGGGCGGACTTTGGAACAAATTTCGTTCCATCCTGGCCTACGCCGAGGCCCTTCAAAGCTGCATCGACGCGGGTGAGTACGGCAAAATGACCGCCTGCGCCCTCACCCTCGCCCTTCCGGAGGACAATCCCCAGCGCCAAACCTCCGCCGTCTGGCTGCTGAACGCCCTGGCAACTCTTGACCCGCTCCGCCCCGACTGGCCCGCCCTGCTGAAGGATCGGGCCCAGCGGCTGTCCCGACTATCTCCGGCGGAGTACATCAGGCTGTGCGTAGACTACGCCCGGGCCAACCCCGGCTGTGAGCGCCAGTTCACCAACCTGGCCTGTTATTTCGTCTTCCGCCACTGGCACAAGGCGGTGAACGACGATATGCTCTATGGCCGCGCCGCCTTTGCGTGCGCCGCTGTCGCCGCCCTGTACCACCTGACCCTGTTCCAGCCCGGAGAGGAAGCCACCCTGTGGAGCCGGTTCAGCCGGGAGGTGGAGCACGACGAAAACAACCTAGACGAGCTGATCTGGGCCCTGTCCGACCCGGATCGCGCCTCTCTGACCACCCTGTTTTGAGCAAAAACCGCCCCGTTTCCTGAGAAACGGGGCGGTCTTTTTACACCAGCTCCACGTGAGAGTGCTCCAGCCAATGGTTCATCTGCACCAGATAGGCGATGGTCTGGGGCCGGGCCATAAGCTGGCCGTACCAGGGCGCGTCCAGCCCGTTCCCCGTCCCGGCCAGCAGCTCCTCTGCCGCCTCCCGGCGCACCACGTCCAGCAGGGGCGCGTTTGGTTTATCCAGCACCTCCCGGAGCATCCCGCTCACCGCAGCTAGATAGGCTGGGTGGTGGGTCTTGGGGTAGGGGCTCTTTTTCCGCCACAGGATCTCCTCCGGCAGCAGCCCCGTCATGGCCTGCCGGAGCAGGCCCTTCTCCCGCCCCTGCCAGTCTTTATAGGCCCAGGGCACCGTGTACAGGTACTGCACGATCCGCCAGTCGCAGAAGGGTACCCGCACCTCCAGCCCCGACCACATGGACATACGGTCCTTCCGATCCAGCAGGGTCTGCATGAACCACCGCAGGTTGAGCCACATCAGCTCCCGCATCCGCCGCTCCAGCCCCGCTCGGCCCGGCAGGGCCGGGGTCTCGGCCACCGTGACCCGGTAACGGGAATCCACGTACTCGAAGGGGTCGGTGCCCGCCAGCACCTCGGGCCGGAGGAAGGAGGAGCGGTAGGCGGTGGACTGGGCCCAGGGAAAGCCCTCCCGCTCCCGGAGGGAGGGGTCGCGGTACCATGGGTAGCCGCCGAAGATCTCGTCGGCGCACTCCCCGGACAGGGCCACGGTGGCGTGGTTTTTCACCTCCCGGCAGAACAGCAGCAGGGACGAGTCCACGTCCACCATCCCCGGCAGATCCCTGGCCTCCGCGGCCTCGTACAGCGCCGCCGCCACGTCAGCGCTGTCCAGCACCACCCGGTGGTGCTCCCCGTGGAGGGAGTTTGCCATGAGGTCAATGTAATCGTCGTCGCTAGTAGGCTGGAACTTCCCGGCGGTAAAGTATTTGGCGTTGTCCCGATAGGTGACGGAAAAGGTATGCAGCTTTTCCCCCCGCAAGTGAAACACCCTGTCGGCAATGGCGGAAATGATGCTGGAATCCAGCCCGCCGGACAGGAAGGTACACACCGGCACGTCGCTGACCAGCTGCCGCTCCACCGCGTCGGTGACCAGCTCCCGGACGTGGGCGGCGGCGTCCTCAAAGGGTTCGGCGGTGTCCAGATCCTCGGGCGTCCAGTACCGCCAGACCCGCCAGCCCGTCTTGGAGTAATAGGCACAGCAGGCGCTCTCCAGCTCCCGGACATCCCGGAACACCCCGCACCCCGGCGTCCGGCCCGGCCCCAGCAGCATGACCTCCAGCAGCCCCTCGCGGCCCACCTTCCGGGACACCCCGGGGCATTCCAGCAGGGTCTTGATCTCCGACGCGAAGCACAGCCGTTCCCCTGCCAGCGAGAAGAACAGCGGCTTCACCCCCATGCGGTCCCGGGCCAGAAACAGCCGCTGCCCTTCCTCCTCCCACACGGCGAAGGCGAAGATGCCGTTGAACCGCTTCACGCAATCCGCCCCCCACTCGGCGTAGGCGTGGGCCACCACCTCCGTGTCCGAGTGTCCCTGGAAGCGGTGCCCCAGGCCGGCCAGCTCATGGCGTAATTCCGCGGTATTATATAACTCCCCGTTGTACACCAGCGCCAGCCCGCCCCGGGCGGACAGAAGAAACGGCTGCCGCCCGCCCGCCGGATCCACTACCGTCAGCCGGGTATGGAGCAGCCGGGCAGGCCCCCGGCGGTATGTGCCCCGCTGATCCGGCCCCCGCCGGGCCATGGTGTCCAGCAGCTTTTCCTCGTCGATATGTACGTCCCGCCCATCAAAGTCGATAATCCCCGCGATTGCGCACACAAAAATACCCCCCTTTTGCTCAAGAGAAAACGCCCGCAAACGCGGGCGTCTTTGCCATCAGGTCATTCTATGCGGGGCGAATCAAACGGGTGCCTGGGCCGATTTGCCCTTGACAAGTTTCCCTTTCGGTGATATAGTGCTGTCAAACTGGCAACAATTGAGACCGCAGGGCGGCGCACAGACCGACGCGCTTATTTGAGAGAGGAAGATGAATATGGCATCGCTTGACGCCGACAGGATTTTTTTGAGAAATTTCCGTCAAGAAGATATTCATGATATGTATGAATTTTGCAGCCAGCCGGAAATAGAAATGGTCGGATGGAGCGCGCATAAAAACGTCGATCAGACAAGCAAAGTTCTGGAACAATGGATGTCAGATCAAAACACCTTTGCAATCGTTCATAAACGTGAAAACAAGGTGATTGGATATATCGCGGTTCACGAGGATTCGGAAGAGGGCCGTTCGGACACGAAGGAATTGGGATTCGCTTTAAATAATCAGTATCATCGGCAGGGGCTCATGAGTGAAGTGGTTCGCTGTGTTTTAGGCGATCTGTTTTCTGAAGATAAAGGCATTTCCTATGTATGGGCCTGCTGCATTCAGGACAATATCCCGTCCAAAAATCTGATAGAGAAAATAGGGTTTGAACTTGTGCAGGAAGGCGTGTTTTTCGCAGCGAGCTTTAACGGGGAAGTCCCATCCTATGAATACAGAATGTCAAAAAGTGATTGGCTGGCAAGAAGCTAAATCTTCGTCGCTTGACATTTTGCAATCCGGGTGATATACTGCACCTGTCAAACTGGCAATGACGGAGAAGAAACCGCGCAGCGGCGCACAGAGAGGGACGCGTTTGGTGGAAGCATCCCGCGCACAGCGGCGGCTGTACCGCTCCCGAGCCGCCCATGAGGAATGGGACGGGGCCTTCCCGTTACAGGAGGACACAAGCGCGCCAATCGGCGAAGCAGGGTGGAACCGTGGGACGTTTTTTACGCCTCACCCCTGGATACAATCAGGGGTGAGGCGTTTTTGTTTTACCCCCAACACAAGGAGGAATATTTATGCCCGAAGAAAACAACCAGTATACCTTTGAAAACGAGCAGTACCGCAAGACCTACTGGCACACCTGCTCCCACGTGCTGGCCCAGGCCATGAAGCGGCTCCACCCCGAGGTGAAGCTGGCCATCGGCCCGTCCATCGACAACGGCTTCTACTACGATTTCGACACCCCCGAGCCCTTCACCGAGGGCCAACTTGCCGAGCTGGAAGCGGAGATGCGCAAAATCTGCAAGGAAAAGCTGAAGCTGGAGCGGTTCGAGCTGCCCCGCGCGGAAGCTGTGAAATTCATGGAGGAGCGTGAGGAGCCGTACAAAGTCGAGCTTATCAACGATCTGCCCGAGGACGCGGTCATCAGCTTCTACAAGCAGGGCGAGTTCACCGACCTGTGCGCCGGCCCCCACCTGGACTCCACCGGGCGCATCAAGGGCAACGCCATCAAGCTCACCGCCTGCAACGCCGCCTATTGGCGGGGCGACTCCAGCCGCCAGACTCTTCAGCGCATCTACGGCGTGGCCTTCCCCAAGAAGGACGAGCTGGACGAGTACCTGGCCAAGATCGAGGAGGCCAAGAAACGCGACCACCGCAAGCTGGGTAAAGAACTGGGCCTGTTCATGCTCCGGGACGAGGGCCCCGGCTTCCCCTTCTTCCTGCCCAAAGGGATGGTACTGCGCAACACCCTGATCGACTACTGGCGGCAGGTCCACAAGCGCTATGGCTACGTGGAGATCTCCACCCCCATGATGCTCAACCGCCAGCTGTGGGAGCGCTCCGGTCACTGGGGCCACTACAAAAACAATATGTACACCACTGTCATTGACGAGACGGACTTCGCCATCAAGCCCATGAACTGCCCCGGCGGGATGCTGGTGTACGCCAGCGAGCCCCACTCCTACCGCGACCTGCCCCTGCGGGTGGGCGAGCTGGGCCTGGTCCACCGCCACGAGCTGTCCGGCGCCCTCCACGGCCTGTTCCGGGTGCGCTGCTTCACCCAGGACGACGCCCACATCTTCATGACCTGGGATCAGATGAAGGACGAGATCAAGAACGTGGTCAAGCTGTTCGACGAGGTATATTCTGTCTTTGGCCTGTCCTACCAGATCGAGGTGTCCACCATGCCTGAGGATCACATGGGCGACGAGAAGGACTGGGATTTCGCCACCGAGACCCTCAAAGCCGCCATTGAGGAGCTGGGCAAGGACTACGTCATCAACGAGGGGGACGGCGCGTTCTACGGCCCCAAGCTGGACTTCCATCTGGCTGACTCCCTGGGCCGCACCTGGCAGTGCGGCACCATTCAGCTGGATATGCAGCTCCCCGAGCGCTTCGAGCTGGAATACACCGGCGAGGACGGCGCGAAGCACCGCCCCGTCATGATCCACCGGGTGGTGCTGGGCTCCATCGAACGGTTCATCGGCGTGATTACCGAGCACTTCGCCGGGGCGTTCCCGGCGTGGCTGGCTCCTGTCCAGGTGAAGGTGCTGCCCGTCACCGACCGGGCGGAGGAGTACGCCCGCGAGGTCGCCGCCAAGCTGGACGGACAAGGCTTCCGCTGTGAGGTGGACGGCCGGAACGAGAAGATCGGCAAGAAGATCCGGGAGGCCACTCTGGAAAAAGTGCCCTATATGCTGGTGGGGGGCGACCGGGACATGGAGAACGGGACCGTCTCTCCGCGCCACCGCTCCGGCGAGGACCTGGGGGCCATGAGCCTG
>JAIEFH010000199.1 GCA_029067025.1 Oscillospiraceae bacterium
TGTCGTGGGCTCGTAGATGTTTATAAGAGTCTGGCCGAACATGACCACCAGCAGAGTGAATACCTGGTACAGTCCGGCGGCGCCGCCGGGCTTCGCCAGGCGCTGGGGCAGGGCCAACAGCTTTTCCACCGTAATCAGCACGCCATACAGCAGGCCCCACACGATGAAATTCCAGCTCGCGCCGTGCCACACACCCGTCGCCAGCCACACCACGAACAGGTTGAACACCAGCCGCCATTTGCTGCCCACCCTGGAGCCGCCCAGTGGAAAGTAGATATAATCCCGGAACCAGGAGCCCAGCGAGATGTGCCAACGCCGCCAGAACTCGGTCACAGTTTTGGAGATATAGGGATAGTTGAAATTCTCCAGGAAGTGGAAGCCGAACATCTCCCCCAGCCCGATGGCCATTTCCGAATACCCGCAGAAATCAAAGAAAATCTGCAGAGAGTAGCACACCGCCCCCAGCCATGCCAGGGCGACGCTGGGCGTTCCGGCGCTGAAGGCCGCGTCCGCCGCCTGTGACAGAAGGTTCGCCAGCAGCATCTTCTTGTTGAAACCGTAGAGAAAGCGGAGCATTCCGCCGCAAAAGCCTTCCCAGGTCACCCGGCGCTCGTTGATCTGATCCTCAATGGTGGTGTAGCGCACAATGGGCCCGGCGATGAGCTGGGGAAACAGGGCAATGTACAGCCCCAGATAGGCCGGATTTTTTTGCACCGGCGTCCCCCGGTACACGTCGATCACATAGCTGACAGATTGAAAGGTAAAGAAGGAGATTCCGATGGGAAGCACAAAGGAGGTGACCGGGATATTCGCGCCGGGCGCCAAGCTGTGGATGGTTCCGGTGACAAAATTCATGTATTTGTATATGAACAAAATGCCCAGATCCACACAGATCGCGATGGCGAGAACCAGCTTACGTAGGGCGGTTCCCACTTCCAATTCCGCAATGCGCAGCGCCATCAAATAGTTCCACAGGATGGAAAACAGCATGACGGCGACGAATTTAGGCTCGCCCCACGCGTAAAAGAACAGGCTTGCCAGCAGAAGCCAGTAGTTGCGCGCCTTTGTGGGCAGCAAAAAGTAAAAGCCCAGCGTCAACGGAAAAAACATAAACAAAAATTCCATGCTGGTGAAAAGCATCGGCTTGTCCCTCCTCTCGTTTCCGCCGGACTGCATAAAGGGCAGCGAGGCAAAGCCCCAGCCGCGGAGGCGGCGCTGCACAGCGGACATGAAATCAACGCAAAATCAGGAGATTTTTATTAGTCCTTCGGCTTCTCTCCCGGCGGATCTTGCCGCAAACCGGCCTGCTCCCGCTCTCCCCGCAGCTCAAAGTGGATCAGCAGGCTCAGCAGGGCGCGCAGAGCAATCACCGCCCCCAGGATCAGCAGTTCGCTCATCTCCCGCACCAGCACCGTTTTCAAAATCTCCGCCGCCATTTTGAACTCCAGCGCCGTGGCCAGACCGTTGGCCAGCTCTACTTTGAAATCAAATTCACGGTGGAGCAAAATGGTTTGCAGATATTCCCAGAACGCGTGGAGCGCACTGAAGCACACCACAAAAATGCCCATCAGCTCCAAAAAGGATGTGATGGTGGGCAGTATACGCTCAATCAGCTCTTCCAGCATCGCCAACTCGCCTCTTTCCCATAAGATTAGGCCTTCACCGCCGCGTTTCATACAGCATTTTCCAATAGTATAGCATCGGTGCAAGCCGCTATGCGGCATTTCTCGGTATTATAGCAGAAAATGGTGAAAACCACAAGGGGGCAATCATATGGCGGGCATCTCTCCCGCCTTATTTTTTCGCCGGTCTGTGACGATATGAGTACCGACAGAATCGGAGAACGGGCCCATGCGGATCATCACCTCTCAAATTCATCGTGGAACGGATCTAACGGCCACACAAGCCAGGAAAGAAATACAGATGAGCAAAGCTGGATTCGTACAAGCAGAAGATCAATCAATGGCCGGAAGAGTCACCATACTCGGTGGTGCGGATTCTGGAAAAGCTGCAAAGGAATTGATGTTGTCAGCCCGGCCCCTGCCCTCAGGAAAATGGATTTTAAGCGAGAATGGCACAGCCACCTTGACAATTATCCGAAGATGGGGTATTCTATTCAATACGGTCGCAGAGGCCGCACTCGGCTGACTTGAAATCATGCGGGTCAGGAGCACAGCTAGTGACGGGAAGCGTCTGGAATAAATATGCAGCGGTATCGAAGTGGTTATAACGACCCTGACTCGAAAACGAGTGACCACTTCGGAACCAGTTTTTTGAAAAGTCTTGATTTTTCAAGGCTTTGGAGGTATCATTCAGGAGAAAAATTTTTGTAGTTCTCTCCATCAGTTCTCTCCTTTTTCCAGGGTATTTTTTGGGGGCTGATGTTGCGAAAAATATACGCAGCGGTATCGAAGTGGTCATAACGGGCCTGACTCGAAATCAAAAGAAAAAATATATATTCCGTGCAGAAAAAAACAAAA
>JAIEFH010000002.1 GCA_029067025.1 Oscillospiraceae bacterium
CCGTCAGCTAACGGGCGGGCGTTTGCCGGGGGCTGTCCTTTAACGCAACAAAGGGTAAAAAACCAAATCAAAACAATGGCAAAACCCCTTACAACACGGGGGCGGGCTATCAAAAGCCCGCCGCCGCGTCTGTTTCCGCACCCAAACAGGAAGTGCCCCCTGCTGCCGCTTCAGAGTTGCCGCAGGAGATCCCGGAGCAACCGAAAGCCGCACCTGCTCCGCCCCAGCCGGAGACCCCCGCCGTCGATCCCGCGCCAGAGCAGTTGGGGCTGTTTGCTCCGCCGCTGACCCCGGCCCAGGAACCGTCATCCCGGCCCGCATCCGTCCCCGCCCGCAACTTCCGCATCACGGACGACGACCTCGGCATCGGCGGCCCCAAGGCCAAGTACACCGCCAACGTCACCGCCATCAACGTCTTGCGGCAAATGGAGGACGAGGGCCGCTGGGCCACGCCCGAGGAACAGGAGATCTTGTCCCGGTACGTGGGCTGGGGTGGCATCCCGGAGGCGTTCGACCCGGACAAACCCGACTGGGCGGCGGAATATCAGGAGCTGAAGTCGCTGCTGACCGATGTGGAGTACGCGTCAGCGCGGGCCAGCACCCTAAACGCTCACTTCACCACGCCCGTGGTTATCCGGGCCGTCTACGCCGCCATTGAAGCCATGGGTTTCCGATCCGGCAACGTCCTGGAACCCGCCTGCGGCGTGGGGAACTTCTTCGGCTGCCTGCCGGAATCCATGTCCGCGTCCAGGCTGTACGGCGTGGAGTTGGACGGCATCACAGGCCGCATCGCCCAGCAGCTCTATCCCAAGGCCAATATCGCCGTGCGCGGCTACGAGAAAACCAGCTTCCCCCGGGACTTCTTCGACCTGGCCGTGGGCAACGTCCCCTTCGGCGATTACAAGGTCAACGACCCGGCCTATGACAAGCTGGGCTTCACCATCCACAACTATTTCTTCGCCAAGGCCCTGGATCTGCTCCGCCCCGGCGGCGTCCTGGCCTTCGTCACCAGCCGCTTCACCATGGATTCCAAGGATTCCTCAGTTCGGAAGTACCTGGCCCAGCGGGCCGACCTACTGGGGGCCATCCGTCTGCCCAACACGGCGTTCAAGGCCAACGCCGGGACGGACGTGGTGGCGGACATCATCTTCCTGCAAAAGAGGGAGGAGCCCGCTGTGGAGCTGCCGGACTGGGTGAGCACCATGGAGAACCAGGACGGCTACCCCGTCAACAGCTATTTCCTGGACAATCCCGAGATGGTGCTGGGCTGTCCCGGCGTCGAAAGCACGCGCTACGGCCACGACTACACCGTGTACCCTTCGCCCGGCGCGGATCTGGGGCAGCAGCTCCGTGAGGCCGTCGCCCGCATCCGTGGGACGTACCGGGCCGCCGAGGTCGCGGAGCTGGATGCGGAGGAAGCCGATGGGGAAACCATCCCCGCCGACCCCGCCGTAAAGAACTTCTCCTATACCGTGGTGGACGGGACCGTCTATTACCGCGAGAACAGCGTCATGGTGAAGTCCAAGCTGAATGCCACGGCCACGGCCCGCGTCAAGGGTATGGTGGAGCTGCGCGAGTGCGTGCGCCAACTCATCGACCTACAACTGGACGAGCACGTCCCGGACAGCGCCCTCCGGCCCAAACAGGCCGAGCTGAACCAGCTCTATGACGCCTATACCAAAAAATACGGCCTGATCAGCGGCCGGGGCAACCGCCTGGCCTTCGACAAGGATTCCAGCTACTACCTGCTCTGCTCGCTTGAAATTCTGGACGACGACGGGAACATGGAGCGCAAGGCGGACATATTCACCAAGCGTACCATCAAGCAGCACCGCTCTGTCACCCATGTGGACACGGCCTCCGAGGCCCTGGTGGTCTCCATCGGCGAGCGCGCCCGCGTGGATCTGCCCTTCATGTCCCAGCTCACGGGCAAGCCGGAGGCGGAGCTGGTCGCCGACCTCTGGGGCGTGATTTACCAAGACCCCAAGGCCGCGGACGGCCCCCTCTCCGGCTGGCAGACCGCCGACGAGTACCTGTCCGGCAACGTCCGCCGCAAGCTCCGCATCGCCCGGCAGGCGGCGGAGAAGGACCCGGCCTTCCAGGCCAACGTCGCTGCTCTGGAGGCCGTACAGCCCAAGGATCTGGAAGCCTCCGAGATCGAGGTGCGTATCGGCGCCACCTGGATCGACAAAAGCTACTACCAGCAGTTCATGTACGAAACCTTCAACACCCCGGCCTCCCTCCGCCGCAGCGTACAGGTACAGTATTCGCCCCATACGGCGGAGTGGTTCGTCACCGACAAGAGCGCTATCCCCTTCAACGACGTGACGGCGTACACCACCTACGGCACCAAGCGGGCCAGCGCCTACGAGATCCTGGAGGACAGCCTCAACCTCCGCGACGTGCGCATCTACGATACGGTCAAGGACCCGGACGGCAAGGAGCGCCGCGTGCTCAACGGCAAGGAGACTACCCTGGCGGCGCAGAAGCAGCAGGCCGTCCGCGACGCGTTCCAGACCTGGATCTGGAAGGACCCGGAGCGCCGACAGGCGCTGGTGCGCCTGTACAACGACACCATGAACTGCATCCGGCCCCGGGAGTACGACGGCTCGCACATCGTGTTCTCCGGCATCAATCCGGGCATCAAGCTCCAGCCCCACCAGGTCAACGCCATCGCCCGCGTGCTGTACGGCGGCAACACCCTCCTGGCCCACGAAGTGGGGGCCGGAAAGACGTTCGAGATGATCGCTTCCGCCATGGAGGCAAAGCGCCTGGGCCTGTGCAGCAAGTCCATCTTCGTCGTCCCCAACCACCTGACCCAGCAGACCGCCGCCGAGTTCCTGCGCCTGTACCCCGCCGCCGACATCCTCGTGACCACCAAGCGGGACTTCGAGACCCGCAGGCGTAAGAAGTTCTGCGCCCGCATCGCCACAGGCGGCTACGACGCCGTGATCATCGGTCACTCCCAGTTCGAGAAGATCCCCGTCAGCCAGGAGCGGCAGGAACGCCTTATCCAGGACCAAATCCGGGAAATCACCGAGGGCATCCGGGAAGTCAAGGACAGCGGCGGTGAGCACTTTACCGTCAAGCAGCTGGAGCGTACCAAGAAGGAGCTGGAGGGGCAACTGGAAAAGCTCCAGGCCGGCCACCGCAAGGACAGCGTGGTCACGTTCGAGCAGTTAGGAGTGGACATGATGTTCGTGGACGAGAGTGATCTTTACAAAAACCTGTTCCTCTACACCAAAATGCGGAATGTAGCCGGCCTTTCCACGGCCCACGCCCAGAAATCCAGCGATATGTTCGCCAAGTGCCGCTATCTGGACGAGATCACAGGCAATCGCGGCATCGTCTTCGCCACGGGGACCCCCGTGAGCAATTCCATGTCGGAGCTGTATTCCATCCAGCGGTATCTGCAATATGACCGCCTCCAGGAGATGGGTATGGGCCACTTCGACTGCTGGGCCTCCCGGTTCGGTGAGACGGTCACGGCCCTGGAGCTGGCTCCAGAGGGCACCGGCTACCGGGCGCGTACCCGGTTCTCCAGGTTCTTCAATTTGCCTGAGCTCATGGCGATGTTCCGGGAGGTGGCAGACATCAAGACCGCCGACCAGCTCAACCTTCCCGTCCCCGAGGCGGAGTACCATACCGTCGTGTCCCAGCCCACCGCCCACCAGCAGGCCATGGTGAAGGAGCTGTCCAAGCGCGCCGCAAAGGTGCATTCTGGCGATGTTGACGCACATGAGGACAATATGCTGCGGATCACCAGCGACGGGCGCAAGCTGGGCCTGGACCAGCGCATCATCAACCCGGCCCTGCCCGACGACCCGGAAACCAAGGTCAACAAGTGCGTCGCCAACGTCCTGCGACACTGGCGGGACGGCGAGGCCGACAGGCTGACCCAGCTCATTTTCTGTGATATTTCCACGCCCACGTCGGCCAAGGGCGGCTTCACCATCTACGATGATCTCCGGCAGAAGCTCATTGCCGGGGGCATGGCGCCGGAACAGGTGGCGTTCATCCACGACGCCAACAGCGACGAGCAGAAGAAGGCCCTCTTTGCCAAGATCCGTTCCGGGCAGGTCCGCGTCCTGATCGGCAGTACGGCGAAATGTGGGGCTGGAACCAATATCCAGGACCGGCTCATAGCCCTGCATGACCTGGATTGCCCCTGGCGTCCCCGCGACCTGACGCAGCGGGCCGGGCGCATTGTCCGCCGCAACAACATGAACGAGAAAGTGCATATCTACCGCTATGTGACAGAGGCAACGTTCGATGCCTACCTCTGGCAGACCATCGAGAACAAGCAGAAGTTCATATCCCAGATCATGACCAGCAAGTCCCCGGTGCGCTCCTGCGACGACGTGGACGAGCAGGCGCTGTCCTACGCGGAAATCAAGGCTCTGTGCGCGGGCGACCCCCGCATCAAAGAGCGTATGGAGCTGGATACGGACGTGGCACGGCTCAAGATCATGCGGGCGGACCATCAGAACCAGCAGTTCCGCATGGAAGACAATTTGCTGAAATACTACCCCAAGGAGATCGCCGACACCGAGAAGGATATCGCCGCCCTGGAATCGGACCTGGAGACCATGACCCGGCATCCCCACCCGTCGGGCGGCTTCGCGGGCATGACGGTCAACGGTACGGTCTATGCGTCCAGGACCGAGGCCGGCACCGCCCTGCTGGACGCCTGCGCGGACATCACGGAGAACGTCTACACCGAGATCGGCAGCTACCGGGGCTTCGTCCTGTTCGCCGCCTTCGCTGGTCTCGATCATGTCCTGGCATTGAAAAATGCTGGGACGTATCGCGTCGAACTGGGCCATGACCCGCGCGGCAACCTCACCAGGATCGACAACGCCCTTGCCGAGATCCCGGAGTGGCTGGAGCATCGGCAGGCTCAGCTTGCCAACCTGCGGCAGCAGATGGAGGCCGCCAGGGCCGAGATCGGCAAACCGTTCCCCCGGGAAGAAGAATACCAGCGCAAGTCCGCCCGGCTGATTGAGCTGGACGCGGCGCTGAACATCGGTCCCAGGAGCGGGGAGGACGCGGCAGCGTGATAAGTCAGAGGGGGCGGTCAGGTCATTGGCCCGGCCGCCCTTTGGCTATACCAAACACGAGGAGGTGTGAAATGAAAATCTTTTTGCTGATCCACGAACAGGACACTGACGCCGCTTGCGGCAGCGACGTGAAGCCGTTCACCGATAAGCGGGCCGCGCTGGATGCGATGCAGAAGGGCTGGGTGAAAACGGTCTCGGCCTGGGCGTATGCTTCCAAGGAGCATGACGGTGAGGACGAGTACGAGTGCGAGTGCCGCGGGAACACCGCCGTCATCCGCAGCGGCGGCGATGTGGAGCACTGGCGCATTGAGGAACACGATCTGGCCGTTTCCGTGTCCGTCGCGGTGGAAGTGTCTGGCGGCTTGGTGCAGTGCGTGTACGCCAAAGGCGGCGACGTTGACGCCGATGTTTTTGATCTGGACGCGTCCGATTCCACAGACGAGGGCGAGCAGGATGAAGCCAGGGCCCGCGAGAAGGCACTGAGTGAACTTATCAACTCTCCGGGTTGGCAGTGCGTATGGTAAAGGGGGATGAACATGGAAAAGATCGCCTATATCAACATTTATAACGACAGGCTTCAGGTCGCGCGCCTGTTCGGAGCCTCCATCCTGTACAGTTCCCAGCCCATTCCCCGTGAGGACGTCCCCCAGGGCTGGTACTGCTATGATCTGCGCGGTACCGTGAAGGAGCCGGATATCCCCTATGCGCTGGTGGACAACGCACAGGACGAAAACCGTCTGGCCTCCGTCCTCTCCTATCTGCCGTTGAAGAACGGACGCTCCCGGAGCAGGTTGGTCAGGGGGATGTTCCAACTGACTGGGGAATCGGCCACGTTGGCGAAATTCTGCGAGGCTGAACGCATCCGCTGCCCCGAAACGCCGCTCCGCCATAAGCTGCGCCCCGCTTCTCCCGATGAGGCGGAGCTTTTCTTCGCCTTGCCCCCGGAAAGGGACAAGGAGCTGGGCGCCATCGGCCACGTCCGCATCGACTACGGCAGCAGCCAGCCGGCGTTTCACAGCACATGGTGGCCCAGGGGTCCCCAGGAGCTGAACACCCAGGAATTCCGGGACGAGCTGGATCAGGTCGTGAACGACCTCCGCAAGGGCGTCCTGAAAAGTCTTGGTGCCATGAACGCCTACCGCCGGAGCCACGGCGGGGCGATCCCGGGCGGCACCCGCTGCCAGAACTACGGCTACGTCCTGGAAACGGAGCGCTACATCTATCGCCTGCGGTGCAACCCCACGCTGGGCGATTACCAAGCCTACCTGTCGTGCTTCGTGAAGCAGGAGCAGAAAATGGGCCTGACGGAAAGTGGTCGCCAAAAGCTCCGGGATGCCGCCGATCCGAACGTCTCCCATACCTACGATTGGTATGTGATGGAGGGTATCAATACGCCGGAGGAAAGCTTCACCGACGGGCTGTCTCTGGAGGACGCCATCCAGCGCTACGCCGCCAGCGAACAGGCCGACAAGCGGCTGGGCGTCACCAAGGACGATATTGCCGCCGTGGATCTGCTGATCCGTCACTATGGCCGGGAATGGGTATCGGAGGACTGGACAAAGGGGGACAGCTTCTCGAAGGACACGGTAATCGCCGGGGCGGTGGTCCTTCTCCGGCAAACGCTGGAAGGAGGCGGAACGCAATGCTGACATGGGACGATAAGCCCCAGAAAGACCATCAGGGAAAGATCCTCGGCACAAGTTACACCGCAGACATCCCCCACTGGGGCAAGGCCAGAATACACCCGCACGTTCACCACCCCGGAGAGATGTTCCTGACCTGCCGTGGGCTGGGCATCCAGATGCACCCTTTGGGCAAGGTCGTCGCGGAGGATTCCCTTACCCCTGCGGAGCGGGCGCTGATGAAGGCGCTGGAGCAGCATGGCATCTGGTGCCTGGAAGCGATGACCGCCATCGGCAGCCCGGACTACTGACATGAAAGGGACGGCGTTGCCGTCCCTTTCGCCCCTCAGCTTTTCCGTGGTGACTTCACACTGACGTCTGTTCTGACACGAGGGAAATCACGGTGGAATAGGGCGGCAATGCCGCCCCGGCAGAATTACAAAGTCATGTAAAAATACAAGGCGCAGTACGGCTTTTTCGTGCTGCGCCTTTTCACATATAAAAAAGGAGGGCTTTTAGCGCATGAGCAGTTTCGCGGAACTTCAAGAGCAAGCCTACGCGGATCTTCGCCGGCCGGAACCGCCCAAGGTCCCCGCCCCGGTTTCACCGCCCGTTGAAGCAGCCGCACCGCTGGCCCCCGCGCCGGCTCCGTCACAGGCTCCGCCCCCTGCGGCGCCCGCGCCATCGGCCCACACCCCGCCGCCGCCCGAAGTGAAGCTTACCACGACGCGGAACGCCGCCCAGGACACGGACGATACCGCCGCCCGGCAGGCCCACGAAGCCGCCGAAGCCAAACGTAAGGCTGACTTTGACGCCAAGCAGGCGGAGAAGCGCGCCAAGCGGCAGGCCGAGCTTGACCGGATCAAGGCCATGAACGACGCCGAGCTGCTGGAAGCGGCCGCAGGCCGCGTTGCCGCCGACACGGAGCGCCTGACCCGCCGCAACATGAAGGAGGCCGTGGCTGAGCATATCAGCGCCAAGTGCCGGGAGGATGCCGCGTTTGCCATGCTGGTCATGGACCCTGATAAGTCTATGGTCAACTGCTTCCAATACATCAACCGGAAGGCCCGGGAGTATGCCGAGCAGGAGATGGAGGACAATGACATCAAGCGCCAGGGCGTCTACGGCCTGGACGTGCCCGACGGCCTGTGCTATCAATGGGCCGAGGACTATTTCAACGACCCGGATGCAAAGGAGGATCACAAGGATGATGAGAAGTTCGTACCCCGGCCGTATGTGTCGGCAGTCCGTAAAACGTCCCAGGGCAAGGCAGGCAAAAAGCCGTCCGGTGCGGCGAAGCCCAAAGCTGAGAAGCCGGCGGACACCGGCATGGAACAGATCAGCCTGATGTAAGGAGGGGCGGATATGCTGGATAAAAAAGCCCTTCGGAAGTTCACCAGGGACAACCCCGCCCCCGCCATCCCCGCGGGGCACGGCCTGCTCCACGCCCCGCAGGTAAAGTACATCATCCGTACCGCCGTCAGGCTCATCAGCCACCGCCGGACACTGGTGTTGTACATTTACGATCGCAGGCGGGCCGCCAGCGGCGATTATGCGCCCGTCTGGACCATGTTCCAGGCAGGCGGCGACTACATCACCCTGGCCCGGAGGGCGGACGGCTCGACCCGTTGGCGCGAGGCATCGTTCGAGAGGCTGGGCGAGGGCTACCGCTTCACCGTGGACTGCGCGTTCTACTCTGCCCAGGACGAGCAGCGTGTCCGTGATTTCTTCCATGACCACGACCATGGCGGGGTGGCGGCGCTGGTTCGCGCCCAGACGGCCATCCTGGACAAGCGGTGCAAGGAGCAGCAGCTCGGGCGGGAACGGCAGATCGTCGAGCGTATGCGCCCCCTCCACGCCCTTCCCCGCGGCTTGGCAGGCTGGGTGCGCCGCGACCTCATGCCGGCCTATTTCCGCTGCGAGCACACATCGGTGAAGCGGCCCGTGACCGGGATCTGTACATCCTGCGGCAAGAGATCCACGCTTCCCCACGCAGCGCACAACGGCAAAATCACTTGCCCCCACTGCAAACGGAAGTTGACCGTCAAATCCATGGGGAAGATGGGCCGACACTATGACCGCGATACCGTCCAAGTCGTCGAGAGGATCAGCGACGCCAAAGTCGTGGTTCGGATCGTGAAGGTCTATTATAACTACGACCGCGACCACCTGATGCCCAAGACAAGTATCTACGAGAACGCCCGTATCTTCATCCGGCGCGGCCCGGACGGCGAGGTGGTCACTGAGCCGTACTACTACTCCTACGGCAAGGGCGCGCTGACCCACTGGGTGCCCGGAAACCGGCCCGTGTATTATAAATACAGCTACAACTTCGAGGCCGACACCTGCGGCCACGTGTACTGCCGGAACCTGCCGGGGGCCTTGGCGGGGACGCCATGGGAATACTGCCCCGTGGCGGCGTTCTACGAGCATTACCATGAACCCATGCAGATGTGGCCGTTCCTCGCCGCCCACTTGGAGCATCCCCGATTTGAGCACCTGGTCAAGACCGGCTTTTTCCTGCTGACCTCCGACCTGGCCTATGGCCGCGCCCGGGACGGCCTGCTGGACGAAACCCAGAACCGCACCCATCGTCTGCTGGGCGTAGCCGCCGAGGACGTTTCCTTCCTGCGGAAGCTGGATGTGGGCATGGAGACATTGCAGGCGTTCCAGGGCTATGCCGGGCTGAAGGACCGCCAGCGGCTTTTGCGCTGGCAGCTGGAAAACCAGGTGTCACGGGACATTCCGCAGATTTTGGCACATATGACGCCGCACAAATTCATGCGGTACATGAACGGGCAGTATACCCGCCGCGGTCATATGCAGGGCATCGTATCCGATTACCGGGACTACCTGGAGATGTGCGTCAAGTTGGGCTATGACATGGGCAACAGCTTCGTGCTTTACCCCAAGGATCTGGAGCAGGCCCATGACAGGGCGGTCCGCAGGCTGAAGCTCAAGGCCAACGCCCAGCTGCGCCGGGACTTCAAGGCGGCCATGCGGGCGATCTCCGGCCACCTGGACTTTGAGATGGACGGCATGAAGCTCCTCCTTCCGGCCGCGCCGGAGGAGCTGGCGGCGGAGGGCAACGCCCTGCATCACTGCGTTGGCGGCTACGCTGATCGTGTTGCAAAGAAGGAGTGCATCATCCTGTTCCTGCGGCAATGCTCCGACTTGGCGAAGCCGTTCTACACTGTGGAGGTCCGGGGCGGGAATGTTGTCCAGGTGCGCGGTGTGCAAAACTGTGATGCCACCCCCGAGGTCAAGGCGTTCATGGATCGCTGGGAGCGGCAGGTGCTCCGGGCCCCCGCCGCCGCGTAGGAGGGCCAAATGTACGCTTACAGTTTCCCCGTCCATATCAGGCCCAGGCCGCCCCCGGCGTCAATTTTGCCGCAAAAAGGCGCGGTCCGGCCTGCCGAACCGCGCAAATCCCCTTGCAATCCTTTGTAGATTGTTGTAGAATATCAGACGAGATAACAAAGGCAGGGCGTGGAAGGGTGCCACCTCCCACGCCCCTATGCAGGAGACACAACCTCCCACACAGCAAAGTATTGCGCCCAGCGCCATTATAACCCCTTTTCTCCCCGTTATCAAGTGGGAGCGTGGCGTTTGTGTGTTTTCGGCGGTGTAGGGAAACAAGCCCCTGCGCCGCTTTTGTTGTCTCAATGGGAACGCCCATGGGGGCCGGGAAGGTCAGTACCACCCCCAAGGGCAAGTACCGTTGAGCATCATCATCCGCGACAGCGGCAAAACAGGAGGACGATTTATGAAGCACATGAGAAGGTTCACAGCACTGGTTCTCGCGCTGGTCATGGTGTTCAGCCTGACCGTCAGCGCCAGCGCCGCAGACACCCCAAAGTCCGAACAGGTCACGGCGTACCTCAACTACAACCTCACCGTCCGATTCAATGGTGAAGCAAAGCTGCTGGGCAACGTCAACGGCAGCCAGGTATATCCGATTACCTACGGCGGCACCACCTACGTGCCGGTCAGGGCAATCAGCAACCTGCTGGGCCTGGACGTGACCTGGATCCAGGAAGGTCGGATCGTAAAGCTGTCCGATTCAAACGATACCAAGCCCATCACGGTGAAGCCCGACTCGCCCAAGAAGTCCGGTCTGGAGACCATCCAACCCACCATTGATCCTGGTATCAGAGTCATATACAACGGCAAAGACCAGGAGATGAAAACCGTCAAGGGCGAAACCGTGTACCCGATGTTGATTGGCGGAACGACTTATCTTCCGATCAGGGCGGTCGGCGATATGCTCGGTCTTGAGGTCGGCTGGGAGCAGGCCACGCAGACCGTGACGCTGGACTTCCCGAAGCACGACCATGACCCCAGCAAAGTCTTTCACGGTTACTCCATCGACAGTTATAAATTTACCGCCTGGTACGAAGACGGGACAAGGGAGCTGTTCGGTCTCAACGAGTTCGATGATATATGGGAAACCGTCCAAGGCTCGTTTACCGAGGAATACCTCAAAACTACGCTTGAGTTAGCCATGAAAGGAATGGCAAACGACCCGTTCATGGGCAAACAGACCAGCGAGGATGCCAAAGTACTGGGCGACAAGCACCTCGGCTACGACTGGGGCGAAATTGACTGGTCTACGGCCAGCAAAGGCTATGTTCGCGTTAAAGTTAATACAGAACTCATCGGAGTAGCCACCTGTGATGTACAGTGGTACAATAAAGACAGCGACAACTATGGCCATCTTGGTGTACAGTCAAACCTCGCATTAACTGACGGTTGGCAAAACATTCCTCTTTGGCATTCAAACGAAGAAGGCGAATGTTTAATCACCATCAACGTGGCCGGCGTTCGTGACGGATATTACCTCAGCTGGGATGACAATATGCTGCAAGCCCGGTTCACAGCAACAATCAAGGATTCCGACAGTATGTGGCTGATGTCCAATGTCAAAGCCGACTATGACCGCGCACCCAACGCCTGTGCCAAGGCAAAGGAACTGACCAAGAACTGCAAGACTGACGCCGAGAAAATCACTGCCATATACAATTTTGTATCGAGTACGATTGTATATGATAAAAACCTTATGACACAGGGATCGTCCGCCGAAGGAGCCATGTATCTGCGCAACCTAAACCCGGATAATATCCTGGCAAGTAAGCGGGGCGTCTGTGAGCACTACGCCGTTTTGATGACCGCCATGCTCCGTTCTGTGGGTGTGCCCTGCAAGTTCGTCAGCGGTTGGGCATACCTCAACGGCGAATGGATAGCCCACGCCTGGGTCGCCGTCAACCCGAAAACCGGCACTCTGAATATCTCCGGCGCGGGTAAGGATCACGCAGGCTATGACCTCAACGACAAGCCCACTGACCCCACCGGCTGGATCAGGCTCGACCCCACCAACGCGCATGCTCCCAACGTCACGTCCAACGACAACAACTACAAAACCAACGAGTATTACTAATGCTGTACCAAACCCGCCAGGGCCACAGGCCCTGGCGGGTTCTTTTGTTGCCATGCGATTCAACATTCTGAAAAAGCACTCGGGGCAAACGCATTTCTCCCGAAATGCGCGGGCGATCAATCAGAAGCTGCTCTTTGCTATAACAACTGTCAAACCTTAACTTAAAATCGCCCATGCTTAATACGCCGTCCTCAAAAGTCAAGCTTTCGGCCATTGCTGGGTTAATAGGCAGTAAGAATGCCAATTTATCCTGCTTCGGCGTCAAGGCGTGGCAATAGTCGCTGTCCGTGATCGTTGCTATCTTGTTGACAGTCTCCGCTGTTGCACCAGCTTTGCTCCGGGATCGTCGTACTTGTACTTGTGCCCCGGTCATGGCCGTTTCAATAGCAGTGGAATCAGTGTTCTTGCCGTCATCATTCCAATGAAGATGGTCACAGTCACATCCCTGCTGTTGATTGTCATTCTTCACTTACCCACCTGTTTGCTTTCGAGTTGCTCTGCAATCCAATTTTCTAATCCGTTGCGGCTGACACCGATGCGATTCGGTGTCAGCTTCAAAGACGGAAAATCTGGACGCTTACACAACTCGTAGGTGCTGCGGATCGACAGCTTCAGCAGGGCGGCGGTTTGGCGGACGGTTAACACCAGCGGGCTATTATCATGCTCATTCATACGATTCCTCCTTATGCAGACATTAGCATTAGTAAATAATATTCATTCTTATTTTACTTCTTGTCGCATTGGCTTGCAGCTGCTGTGGTGCAATTATAATGCACACGCACGCATAAGTCAATAGTTTTACCTGGGCAAAAGTTTGTTGATAATTACCAATAGGCGAAAAACAGTAACTTTTCTGGCGTTTTCTTGCTCGGCCAAAATTGACGGAACCGATGATGATGAATGATCTGAAAAAAATGCGGTAGTTGCAAATTATGCACAAAAAATTTTTTTGCCAAGCTGAAAATGAATATACTTCCAAATTGCGTATTGTAAAAATGCTCCAAATGATTTATGCTATTGCTTGCCCGCGCAGCGGGCCAACTGTGTCTGAAAAGAATAGAAACCGCCGCCGATGCTGCTACATCGACGGCGGAGGACGCACAAAAACACCATTCCGTATCAAGGCCCCTTGTGCCCCCATAGCATACCATGTTGGGGGCCATGGTGTCAACACAGAAAGGAGTGCATCATGGCCGAAAGCAAGAAAAAGCGCCGCGCCCGTGGCGAGGGCAATATCCGCCAACGAAAGGACGGTACCTGGGAAGCCCGGTTTGTCATCGGCATCGACCCAGGCACCGGCAAGGAGATCCGAAAGAGCGTTTATGCAAAAACCCAAAAAGAAGTCCGGCAGAAGATGACTGCCGCAATCGCCGCCCTGGACAGCGACGATTACAAGGAACCCTGCAAAATGACCCTTACCCAATGGCTGGACATCTGGGCCACTGAGTACCTGGGCGGCTTGAAGCCCCGTACAGTGGTAGACTATACGGATAGCATCAAGAACCACATCAAGCCCGCCCTTGGGGCTATCAAGCTGGACGCACTGACCGCCCATACTATCCAGAAGTTTTACAATGCCCTTGCGAAACCATCCAGTGCGGGCGGCAAAGGTCTCTCTCCGAAGACGGTGCGGTGCGTCCATGGCGTACTCCACAAAGCCCTCCAACAGGCGATTATGATCGGCTACATACGCGCCAACCCCACGGATGCCTGCATCCTTCCCCACCTTGTCAAGCCGGAGATCAAGCCGCTGGACGACCAGGATACAGCCCGATTCTTGGAAGCCATCAAAGGAAACCCCTATGAGACCATATTCCTGGTTACCATCTTCACCGGGATGCGGAAGGGCGAGGTCATGGGGCTCACCTGGGACTGCATAGACTTCGGCGCGGGTACGATTACGATCAACAAGCAGCTGCAAGCGGATACCGCCGATGGGAGGAAGTACAACCTGGTGCCCACGAAGAACGGCAAGGGGCGCGTCGTTGCCCCGGCTCCCTATGTGATGCAACTACTCCGGGCCCACCAGCGGCAGCAACTGGAAATGCGGCTCAAGGCTGGTCCGGCCTGGGTGGATACTGGGCTCGTGTTCACGGACGGCGTGGGTAATCATATATCCCCACATACGGTCTACAACCACTACAAGCGAATCGTCAAGTCCATCGGAATCCCGAACGCCCGCTTTCACGACCTGAGGCATTCATACGCCGTGGCCGCGATCCAGAGCGGCGATGACATCAAGACTGTCCAGGGCAACCTCGGCCATGCCACGGCGTCCTTTACGCTGGACGTCTACGGCCATGTCACCGAGAAAATGAAACGCGAGAGCGCAGAGCGGATGCAGGCGTACATCGACAGCATTAAGAAGAGCGGCTGACAGCGAGGGCGGCGCACTGTTCCATCCAGTGCGCCGCTTTCGCTTGATTTTGTACCGAAAAAGTTACGGGCTTGAAATTGCCCGGATCGGTCAAGGGGTATTGATAAAAACCTGTAAGGGGTAGTTGAAGGGGTATAAATTTTTCAGCCATCAAACGCAATCACTTTTTAGAAGTATAACTCGCCAAAAGCAAAAGAAAACCCTTGAAATCTTACGATTTCAAGGGTTCCTGTTGGAGCTGCTATCCAGATTTGAACTGGAGACCTCATCCTTACCAATTCTTCCCAGTCTATTTTCTCCTGTTGTCTCCTGTTTTGTGTTAGCGCCCGGAGCCGTTGCGGTGCAATGGCTCCGGGCATTTCCTTCTTTTGTCTTCGCGTCCCCTGACATACACTCTTATAGTCACGTTTTTGGCGTCCGTATGGGTTTTGTATGGGTTTCTACCTCTCCTTGGCTTTATGCTGTTCAATCCAATTTAAAATCTCACCATATTTGATTGATCCGTTTGCTGTACCAAGGCCAAGCTCAATCAACTCCTCCTGCGTGTAGTGTAATGCTACTTCGTTCAATGCAAGTGTCGTCAACATAGCCAGCATCCCGATACGTTTATTTCCATCCACAAACGCATGATTGCCAACTAATGCATAGGCAAGCCTTGCGGCTTTTTCCTCAACTGTGGGATACTGTTCCACATCCTCAAAACCAGCATTGATACCAAACACAGCAGATTCCAACAGGCCTTGGTCACGTAAGCCAGGCGTCCCGCCTGTCGCGGCCAATAGTTTTTCATGGAGTAAAATTACCTCGTCTACTGTCAAAAGAATCATTTTGCAAGCTCCTGAAAGGCCTCCAGATTTTCCGCAATGAGCTGGTCTGCAATGGCTTCCACTTTCTGTTTCCGGGTTGCTTTGGCTGCTTGAAACTCATCATACTCCGCAAAATCTACCACAATATAGCGGGGCCTATTGTTTTTCAATATGACAGCTAATCCTGCTTGATCTACCAGGCGCGTCACTTTAGAAAAATTTTGATTGGCCTCCGTCATGGGAATCAGCGTGTCTGTATTGACGATCATGATTATCACCTCGTTTATAGTATACACTGATTATAGGATAAAATCAACCTATATTTACAGACACAACAACATTTTTACTGAATAATCATTTACGCTAAGTTGCTTTGAAATATCCCCGTCAGGAACTCATCAAAAGCGGGCACCCAACCGCCGGATGCGCCGAAGCCGTGCGGCATATTGTCCAGTTGGAGCCGCTCCACCCGCACTCCAGCCTCCTCCGCCGCGTCGGCGTTGGCCAGGAACTGTCTATAGAAAGGGTCCCGAGTGCCATAGCAATAAAAGGTAGGCGGCAGTTCCCCGGAGCGCAGTAGGTCCACATCGGTGGTTCCCACACTGAGCCGCCCATAAAAGGAGTAGATCATTCCATCCGCCGTGGCATCCGCACTCACCTTGTCCAGCTCATCAGGAACATAATTGGGGTCCAGCGCGGTAGGAGCCACCTGCCCATCCCAGTGGAGCAGCATCTCACCCCCCAGGATGCCGCCGGCTGAAAAGCCCATCACGGCGATATCACGCTGGTCGATGCCGTATTCATCGGCATGAGCGCGGACAAAGCGCACAGCCCGGGCCAGATCCAGCGCTCCCTCCTGCTGGGTGTAGGGCCGCAGGCGATAATCCACCACGAAGCTCTGATAGCCCCGAGCACTGAGCGCCTGAGCCACCGACACCCCTTCCGGCCCATCGCTGCGGAACATGAACGCACCGCCGGGGCAGATCATCACCGCGCCCTTGATGGCTGTCCCCTCCGGCACGGGGTAGAAGGTGATATAAGGCCGGAAATCGGGATCGTCGCTGTAGTTCCCGTTATTGACGGTGTACTGTGTGGTAGCCGGAGCATTGCCCTCCTCCCAGAGATACAGCGTTTGCTGGGCATGGGGCGTCACCACCGCCGTAGCCACTGTATCCCCGGAAACGGAGGTGTTGGGCCGGGAGGGAGTGGCAGCGGGTCCGTGATCCTGTTTCGTCTGAAGGTAATTCATGAGGATCTGCGCCACCTCGGCCCGGCTGGCACTGTCCTGGGGCGCGAAACGGTTGTTGTTTCTGCCATTCATCACACCGTTGGCCCTGGCCCAATCCACCGCCGTAGCCGCCCACTGGGCGATAGACGCTTCATCAGTGAAATCCGCGCCTGCGTCGGCCCAAGGGCTCCCCTCATAGCGCCAGAGGATGGCGGCGAGCTGCTCCCGGGTCACCGGGTCGCCAGTGCCAAATCTTCCGTTCCCATAACCGGAAATCAGCCGCTCCGAAGCCGCCCAGCGCACCGCTTCCGTGTACCATTGGCCAGACTGTACATCAGAAAACTGCGCGAGATCGTTTACCTGGGGCTCGCCCGCCATCCGCCACAGCACCGTGGCCAGCATGGCCCGATCCATAGTCGCGTCAGGGCTGAACACAGTGCTTGAGGTGCCGCTCATCAGCCCGTTTTCCTGGACATAATTCACCGCGTCGGCATACCACGCGTCAGAGGGAACGTCCCGAAAGGAGCCGTCCCAGAAGTTTACCGCATCCTTGATCCAGCCCTCCGCCACGGTGCCCGTACCCAGACCGAAGCCATGGCCCAGGCCCTCATAAGCGTGAAACTCGGTGGGGATGCCCAGCGCCTCCAGCCCCTCCAGCCGGGCCTGCATAGTGCGCCAGTTGGCGATGCCGTCGTTGGTGCCCACACAGACGTAAGTGGGCGCGTCCTGCGGGGAAACGGTGGTGTATCCGGTATACTGCATGATGACAGCCGCCGCCTGGGGGATATCCGGGCGGCCAAATTGGGCCAGGGTGTCCCCGTTGCCCAGCACCGCCGCCATCCGCGCCCCGGCGGAGCCGCCCCACAGAGAGTAGCCCTCCGGGTTTACTTGAAGTTCATCGGCGTGGTCATAGATATAAGCGATGGCCTGGGCCAAGTCGGTGTAGGGATCGTCCGGGCGGTAGATCAGCGCGAAGGCATTGTAGCCCATTCGGCTCAGCTCCAGTGCGTGGGGGAAGCTGTCATGCATGGCCCCCACGTACATAAAGCCGCCCGCATTCACCACGGCAAATTTGGCCCCCGGTTCGCCCCGGAAGAAGAACAGCCCCGTATCCCGTTTGGACGGGTCGGCGCTCATCTCCTCCTCGGAGTAGATGGGATAAAAGACCTGCTCTCCACCCTCGGCGCGGGAGATTACATTGTTCACGATGTCCACGGTCTTGTCCACCTGGATATTGCTGTACCACACATAGACGCTGCTGGTGCTCACCTCAGCCAGTGTCATGTCCTCAGACACCGCCCGGTCCACCGGGAACAGCAGACGGCCAAAGTCGTCCAATGCTGGGTTTGCGATAATTTTCCCCACAGTGGTGTTCCTGGTCACGGTCGTTCCCTCGCTTTCGCCCTGTGCGGCATCAGCCCGAACCGATTGACCTGGTTCGGGCTGACTTGCGTTTGCACCGCAGCCGCACAGGGAAAACAGCAGAGCGGACGCTGTTAAAAATGTCAAAATGCGTTTCATTATTTCTGCCCCTTTCCCATGGCAGTGCTTTAATTCAGAGCAAGACCGTTCACCCAGTCCACGATCTGCTGGCGGGCGTCCTGGATGTTGTTCCGGGAGATGGTCAGGCCGTCCAGCATCCTGGCGTTGGGCTCCAAGCGCTGGATGGTGGCAGGAGTTCCGGCAAAGCTGCTGCCGCCGTGGGTGCTGAAGGGAATGACGATCTTGCCGGACAAATCGTACTGCTCAAAGAAGGTGTACATGATCATGGGCATATCGCTCCACCAGATGGGGTAACCCACGAAAATCACGTCGTAATCGTCCATGTTTACCCGGCCTTGGATGGCGGGACGGGCGTTATTGCTCTGTTCCTCAGAAGCCAGGGAAACCAGGGTGCTGTGATTGGTGGGATAGGGTGTCACCGGCTCGATGCGGAAAATGTCGCCAGCCGTAGGCATCACATAACAGGCCGCTGTCACTCACCATCAAATAGGATGCCGCAGCGTCGAGCACCGCCTTCAGCTCCAGATTATCGTAATCCCGGATCCGCCGTTCCGGCAGAGTCCGGTCATACACCATCACAAAGCAGACCGTGTAGTGAGGGAAGCGCACAATGCTGTGCTCTTTCCCGTACTGTTCCAGTGCGGCCATAAGCGGGTCGATAAGGTACTCCGTACCCCGTCCGGATTTTCGCTTGGGCATCAAACCGGGCAGGGTGATCTCATACATCCCCTCCCACTGTTCGATTTTGATGCCCATGGTATTTGCCGCTTGGGGCAGATAGTCCCGCTTCCATGTAAAGGGGAGCGCATAAACCAAATGCCGCAGGCGCAGGGCGATCCACTCTGCCCGCCGCGCCGCATCCACAGACATAGAACCGTAATTTTCGGGGAAGCGCGAAACGTCTGTGGATTCCATTGCAAATATTACCGCGTTCAAACGTCGAATGTCATCCGAAATAGATGTTAAACGACCAGCCAGAATTTTTCGATCCAATTACATTCTCCTTTGACGTATTATCTCCGTATTAGTACAGTATTGGGGCCGCGCTTATACGTATGCGCCAGACTTTCTCAGCAGCTAATACGTATTGCCGCCGTAAACTGTACGTATAAACGATGTATTAGCGCTGCCCCATGGTAAAGGACGTATTAGTGCCGTAATCGCGCCGTATTATCTCCCCTCCAGTCACGGCGGCCAGCGGGTCGCTCTTTCCCTGGCCTGCCGGCTGCCGGACTGGCGCACAGCACTATTTCAGGACCCCGAACGCCCCGCCGGGTTCTCGTCCAATGCCTTCATGAGCGCCGGGACATTGATGTAATACACCCCGCCGCTCTTGACGTGCGGGATCGTACCATCCTTGCAGCCCTGCCGCAGATAATACTGGGACAGGCCCGTGGTCTTGCAGGCTTCCGCGATTTTTTGGAATGGAACCGTAGGCATCGCCTCCTTTCTCTTGAATTTGCAGATAAGCGTTCTCTTGTTCTATGTCGTTTATTTGCGACATCCATAGCATACTGCATTTTCTTCTCGCTGTCAATTACTGTTTTTTATTTTCTGCAATTTTAATATTTCTCTTGCGTTTTTGCGATTCCAGTGCTATACTAAGCTTCACCACAAAACAGGGGGAAACGCCTATGACCACAGGAGAAAAAATCCGCACACGTCGCAAAGCGCTTGGTATGTCTGTAGATGAGTTGGCCGCCAAGGTAGGCAAGAATCGTGCCACTATCTACCGCTATGAAAGCGACGCAATTGAGATGCCGGCCAGTATGCTGAGGCCGCTGGCCGAGGCATTGAATGTCGCCCCAGATGATCTGATGGACTGGGATCTCGTTTTGCACGAGGTCACCGAGCATGACAAAAAGATGGAGGAAGCCCTTTCCTTGGTTGCCGACGGCATTTCCACCGGCGGCCCATCCTTTCGCCACCTTCTTTTTAAGACACCCATTTATGGCGGCAATTTGGAGCACGACTTGAAAGAACTGCTCTCCTTGCTGTACCGAATCAACCGGTCCGAGTTCGCTCAGGAAATGCACAATGTTCGGGTGCTGGCCGAACTGATCACCGGCCTCGATACAGAGTCTGTGAAGCATCTGATTTCCTATGGGGAATATCTTAGCGAGCAGTTCCAGCGAAAGGCCGGTGGGGACTACGAGCTTCCCTACCAACGCGAGCAGTCCGCTCTGGACAAACTCGATTGAATCACGCAAAGAAAGGAGACCTTATGGCGTCAACACGCAAACGAACCACAAAAGATGGACAAGTATTCTACGAGATCCGCGTCAGCCGGGGACGCGGAAAATCTTATCTTACCACCCGCTGGTATCCCCCGGAGGGCTGGAGTCAAAAGGCTATTGATCGAGCCTTGACAAAGGAAATGGCCGATTTTGAGCGCCGCTGTCATGAGGGCGAAGTTATCAGTCGTGCTGAGAAAAAAGAAAGCGACCTCCAGCAGAAGCGGGAAGCCGCAAAAATCCAGACCCTACAACAGTACGGAGAGACCGTCTTTATGCCGACCAAGAGTGTCACAATGAGCGAAAATGGCCGGTGCGCCTACCAGGGCAGTCTCAATCATTGGATCTACCCCGCACTGGGCAATTTGAAAATGCCTGATATTACGCCAGCTAATATTTCCGCCCTGCTCCTGTCCATGCAGTCCCAAGGCAAAGCCCATGCCACCTGCGTTAAGGTCTACACCATCCTGCATAGCCTGTTCAAGATGGCCTATATGAGCGATGTTGTCACTAATAATCCCATGGACAAAGTAGAGCGGCCCAGGCCTCGCAAGGGCGAGCTCAAGGAAAAGGATGTGGAGGCATATACTACCGAGGAAGTCCAGCGAATTTTTGTCGCATTGGAGAATGAACCGCTCAAATGGCGCGTCCTGCTTCGTCTGCTTATCGACACCGGCATCCGGCGGGGTGAGTGCTGCGGTCTCCAATGGCAAAACCTCGACTTCAAGGCGAATACAATCACGATAGCCGGAAACCTGTGCTACACCCCGCAAAAGGGTATCTACCCTGACACCCCTAAAAGTGGAAAGGTTCGGATGATAGACGTTGATCCTGAAATCATCGCTCTGCTTCGGGAACTCCGCCTTGAACAGGCCAGCCAAGCCATCAGCACCTACGTCTTTACCCAGCAGAATAGCTCGGAACCTATGCATCCGCAGTCCCCGGCTCGGTATATGCAAAAGTTTTCCAAACGATGCGGTGTGCCTGGTCTCCACCCCCACAAGCTACGCCACACCTTTGCAAGTATCGCCATCACCAACGGGGCCGATGTCGCCAGCGTATCCGAGAAACTGGGCCACAGCGACAAAGCCGTCACCCTTCGGATGTATACCCACGCCGACCAGGAAAGCATGAAGCGTGCCAGCCAGATTTTCCGCGAAACATTAAAAAAGGCTGGCCAGAAATAGCCTCCTGCCAGCTCTCACCATTTATCGATATGGGTTTCTATATGTGTTTTATGATGGAGCCCTCTCGCACCCGAGCAAAACAAAAACCCGCTATCCCTTGCGGGACAACGGGTTTGAGTGGAGCTGCTACCCAGATTTGAACTGGGGACCTCATCCTTACCAAGGATGCGCTCTACCGACTGAGCTATAGCAGCAAATGGCGACGCGGAAGGGACTTGAACCCTCGACCTCCGGCGTGACAGGCCGGCGTTCTAACCAACTGAACTACCGCGCCATCGCGTCTTTATATAAACAGCATATGCTGTAATTTTAGTGGCAGGGGCAGAAGGATTCGAACCCTCGGCACTCGGTTTTGGAGACCGATGCTCTACCAGCTGAGCTATACCCCTGTATGGTGGGCCTTCAGGGACTCGAACCCGGGACCGACCGGTTATGAGCCGGCTGCTCTAACCAACTGAGCTAAAGGCCCACGCCGGTCACACTCTCTGATTTACGTATGCCGTCACCTCAAGAGTGACGGCATACGCATCAGAATGGCTCCCCCTGTTGGACTCGAACCAACGACCCTGCGGTTAACAGCCGCATGCTCTACCAACTGAGCTAAGGAGGAATATAGAAGAGGTCTGGTCCAGTCAAGGCCAGACCTCTTTTGTGTCGGCACTACCTATCTTCCCAGGCCGTCGCCAGCCAAGTATTTTCGGCGCGAGTGAGCTTAACTGCCGTGT
>JAIEFH010000020.1 GCA_029067025.1 Oscillospiraceae bacterium
AGCTCACCGCCACACCGGAACCCACCCCCACGCCGACGCCCGAACCCACGCCGGAGCCTACCCCCACACCGGCGCCGGTGGAACCCTATGAGTTCGGCACGCCGCTGGAGGAGAGCGAGCCGGTGGAGGACGACAGCTTTTTTGACAACTCCGTGTTTCTGGGCGACTCCCGCACCGAGGGCTTCCAGTTATTCAGCGGCCTGAAGCACGGGGACTTCTACTGGGCCCGGGGAATGACGGTGTTCCGCGCGGACGACGAGGACTTCCGGGTGTGCGAGGTGGACGGAGAGATGTACAGCATGACCGGGATGCTGGCGCGGAAGCAGTACGAGAATGTGTATATCATGCTGGGGGTCAACGAGCTGGGCTTTTCCGCCGAGACCTACGAGAGCGGATTGAGCGAGCTGCTGGACAAAATCATCGCGCTCCAGCCGGACGCGGTGGTGTATTTGCAGGTCATGCCTCCGCTGAACGACGCCATGTGCCGGCGGAACAATCTGGCGGCGTACATCAACAACGAGAACCTCGGCAAGTTTAACGAGGCCATCATCCGCCTGGCGGGGGAGAAAAAGGTGGCGCTGCTGAATACCGCCGAGGCGTACACCGGGGAGGACGGCCAGCTTCCCGCGGAGCTTGCCAACGACGGGTGCCACTTCGCCTACAGCGCCTACACCCTCTGGGCGGACTATCTGCGCACCCATACCATCGACCGGGATCGGTACTTCGCCAACCGGGAGCTGGCGCAGCAGACGCCGGAACAATAAAACAGATGGCGGTCAGCCGGCGGCAAAGCCGGCCGGCCGCTTTTTCATGGAAAATTTCCGGGGACGTGTGATAATCCGGCCCCCTCAATCGTTTTATAGACGTGATCACAAAACACAGCAGCAAGAAAGGGGGCACCGCGATGGACACCGAACAGCTGGCGGATCTGTTCCGCCAATACGGCGACGACGTGTTCCGGCTGGCATACAGCTATCTGGGCGCCCGCGCCGACGCGGAGGACGTGTGCCAGAGCGTGTTCCTCCGGCTGGCGGAGGGCAAAACGGCCCTGCTGCCCGGGCGTGAAAAGGCGTGGCTGCTCACCTGCGCCGCCAACGCCTGCAAAAGCCAGCTGCGGTCTTTCTGGCGGAGGAACGTGGGAGAGCTGGACGAGTCCCTCCCCTTCCGGGACGAATCCGACCGGGAGGTGTGGGACGCGGTGATGGCGCTTCCCCCCAAGTACCGGGCGGTGATCCACCTCTATTACTGGGAGGGTTACGACCAGGGAGAAATCGGGGACATTCTGAAGATCTCCCGCACGGCGGTACAGACGCGCATGGCCCGGGCCCGGGCCATGCTGAAAAAGGAGCTGAGCGATGATGAAGGATTACAGGCATATGATGCGGCAGGTCATGCTGAGCGATGAAAAAAAGGAGGAAATCATGGATATGTTGGAGAATAAGGGTACTCAGAAGCGGCGCAAGCCGTCTGTGAAGGTGATGGTGCTGGCGGCGGCGCTGGCGGTGGGCTGCGCGCTGTCCATCGCGGCGGGCCTGCCCGCCCAGGTGTACAATTTCGTAGCGGGCGGCACGGTGTCCGTCACCGAGGGCACCAGCGAAGTCAATGTGACTCTGGACGGCACTGGGTTGGGCTCTCCCATTACGTTGGAGAACGGGCGGCTGTGGTTCGACGCCGACGGCGAGAAGGTGGACATCACCGACAAGGTGGACGAAAACACCCCCTATATCTACGAGCGCACCGACCCCAAGACCGGGAACAAGGGCTATGTGGTTCTGGGCGGAACCATTGACAACTACGGCTGGGCCGAGTTCTTCCTGACCGAGAATGGCGACTGCTCCATGATGGGTGAGAACGCCTGGGAGAACATGGTTCCCATCGACGGGAAGGACGTTCCCCTCAGCCAGCTCACCGAGGCGCAGCTGGATATGCTCAACGAGGACGGCGACACGCTGTGTACGACCGTGTACCGCCCCTGGCTGAACAGCGCCATTGAGCAGCTGGGCCTGGAACTGGACTGACCCCACAGACCCAGGCAAAAAAGAAGCCCCGCCCGGAACATGGCTCCGGGCGGGGCTTCTTTTTACTCATTGGACTGTTCGGGCGGTTCCGGCTTCTCCCCTTCCGGGGGCTTCTCCCCGTCTGCTGGGGTCTCCTCCCCGCCGTCCTCCTTGGGGGCGGGCATGGGGATGGGCTCGTTCACGATGTGAACGTGCTTGGCCGGAGGCTCAATGTCCCCCAGGGACTGGTCCCCGGACAGCTTGGGCTTGGCATGGGTGGAGGTGTAGGCCCCCTCCACCAGCGCGGGGTCGCGGCCCTCGATGATGGCCACCATCTCGCCGCCGGTGATGGTCTCCTTCTCCAGCAGGTAGGCCACCACCTTGTCCATGTCCTCCCGGTTGGCGCGGATGACCTCCACCGCGTCCTTGTAGCACACGTCCAGCACCGCCTTGACCGCCTTATCCATCACGGCGGCGGTGTCCTGGGCGCAGTCCAGGCCGTAGCCGCCGTCCAGGTACTGGTTGCGGACGGAGCCCAGGGCCATCATGCCAAATTCCTCGCTCATGCCGTACATGGCCACCATATTCCGGGCGATGTTGGTGGCCTCCTGGATGTCCTGGGACGCGCCGTTGGTCATGGTCTCCATCACCACCTCCTCGGCGGCGCGGCCGCCCATGGACACGGTGATCTTGGCCATCAGCTCTTCCCGGGTGCGCAGGTTGGTCTTGTCCTCCTCGGGCATCAGCAGGGTGTAGCCCAAAGACCCCTCGGTGTGGGGCACGATGGTGATCTTCTGCACCGGCTCGGCGTTCTTCTGCTTGTAGGCCACCATGGCGTGGCCCACCTCATGATAGGCCACCAGCTTGCGCTCAAACTCGGTGAGGACGGAATTTTTCTTCTCGCTGCCCGCGATGACGAACTCAAAGGAGGCCAGCAGATCCTCCTGGGTGACCAGGCGGCGGCCCTTGCGGACAGCCCGCAGAGCGGCCTCGTTCACCAGGTTGGCCAGATCCGCGCCCACGCAGCCCGCGGTAGCCAGGGCGATCTTATTGAGGTCCACGTCCTCCGCCAGCTTGATCTTGCGGGTGTGCACCTGCAAGGTGGCCAGACGTCCCGCCAGGTTGGGCCGGTCGATGGTGATGCGCCGGTCAAAGCGGCCGGGGCGCAGCAGCGCCTTGTCCAGCACCTCGGGCCGGTTGGTGGCGCCCAGCACGATGACGCCCTTGCCGGGGTCGAAGCCGTCCAGCTCGGCCAGCAGTTGGTTCAGGGTCTGCTCCCGCTCGTCGTTGCCGCCCATGCGGTTGTCGCGGGATTTGCCGATGGTGTCGATCTCGTCGATGAAGATGATGCAGGGGGCCATCTTGCTGGCCTCTTTGAACAGGTCGCGGACACGGGACGCGCCTACGCCCACGAACATCTCCACAAAGTCGGAGCCGGAAATGGAGAAGAATGGCACGTTGGCCTCGCCGGCCACGGCCTTGGCGAGCAGGGTCTTGCCGGTGCCCGGCGGGCCCACCAGCAGCGCGCCTTTGGGCAGCTTGGCGCCGATCTCGGTGTACTTGCCGGGGTTGTGGAGGAAGTCGATGATCTCCTCCAAACTCTCTTTGGCCTCGTCCTGGCCCGCCACGTCCTTGAAGGTGACGCCGGTCTTTTTCTCCACGTACACCTTGGCGTTGGACTTGCCCACGCCGCCGATGCCGCCGAAGCCCCCGCCGGAGCCCATTTTCTTGAACATATAGCGGTAGAGGAACATCAGCCCTACCACCATGAGCAGGATGGGCACCACATTGCCCACAATGATGGAGAGCATCTGCTGCTCCTGGGTCACCGGGTCGGTGCCGTAATGCTCCACGCCGTTCGCTTCCAGCCACTGCACGAACCCGTCGTGGTGCACCGGGCCCACCTGGAACTTGATGGAGCTGCTGGCGGCGGACTCCAGATCCCTGCGGTCAAACGGGCCGAAGATGCTTTGCAGCGCCCCGGTGCCGTAGGTGCCGGACATCTCGTCCACCAGCTCCTTCAGCGGGGGGGCGTTCTCCTTCAGGGAGAAGGTGTATACCGTGGACTCCAGCTTGATCTCGTCCACGTAACCCGCCTCTACCCATTTGACAAAGTCGGAGTAGTCCACCTCTTGCACGGTGGCCTTTTCCACCGAGCTGCGGCACATATTCAGCAGGAACACCAGCATCACCGCCCACAGGACGATGCTGAAAAACCCCAGCGGGCTGCGTTTTCTGTCGTCGCCGCCGTTCTGGTCGTCGCGGCGGTTTGGATCGTTGGGCTTGAGCGGGCCGGCCATAGGCACAACCTCCTTTATCAACGGGGCAAATCCCCGGGCCAATATCGCTTTTTCAGGATACTGCTATGGAAGTATACCACACCTTGCCGGCAAAAACAAGAAATGTTCTTGGCTGGGGTGTAAACTTTCTATGACGAAAAAAGGCGGAGAAAAAGATGGCCTTCCCCCCCTTTCGCCCCGGCGGAAAATATGGTATACTTTATCATTGCTGATATTGTAACCCAAAACGTCACAGAGCAAAAGGAGTTTTTCCCATGCGAGACGATAAAAACCGGCGCAAACCGCCGGAAGCGGAGGCCGACGGCCTCATCGAGGGGCGCAACGCCGTCATCGAGGCCCTGCGGGCCGGAACCGCCATCGACAAGATCTACATCGCCCGGGGGGAGACGGATGCCACCCTGGGCCACATCGCCTCCACCGCAAGGGGGCGCGGCATCGTGGTCACCGAGGCCGACCGGCGCAAACTGGACGGCATGAGCCGCACCAAGAGCCACCAGGGCGTCATCGCCGTGGCCGCCGTGCGGGAGTACGCCAGCGTGGACGACATCCTCGCCGCCGCCCGGGAGAAGGGGGAAGCCCCCCTCGTGGTGGTGTGCGACGAGCTGTCCGACCCCCACAACCTGGGGGCGGTGATCCGCACCGCCGAGTGCGCCGGGGCCCACGGGGTCATCATCCCCAAGCGGCGCTCCGCCGGGCTCACCGCCATCGTGGCCAAAACCAGCGCCGGGGCGGTGAGCTACCTGCCCGTGGCCCGGGTGCCCAATCTCACCGCCGTACTGAAGGAATTGAAGGACGAGGGGCTGTGGGTGTTCGGCACCGCCGCCGACGGCGGAACGCGCCTCTATGACGCCGACCTGAAGGGCCCCGCCGCCATTGTCATCGGCAGCGAGGGGGACGGCATGGGCCGCTTGGTGCGGGAGCAGTGTGACTTTCTGGTGTCCATCCCCATGAAGGGGCAACTCAATTCCCTCAACGCCTCCGCCGCGGCGGCGGTGGTATTGTATGAAGCCGTCCGTCAGCGGGGAAGCGCGGAGCCGTCGTGAGCAGCCGTTAGGCCGCAAAGCGGCCATAGGCCTAAGCCGTGCGAAGCACGGCCCACGGCGCGGATGGAACGGAGCGAGGCCGAGCGCAGGGCCGCAAAGCGGCCCCAGACCAGGCCGAGTCGGAGCGAAGCCGCGCGTCGCGAACAGGCGTAGCGTGACAATGAAGTGAGGCGATCAACCCATGTCCGATGAAACGAAAAAACCGGGCGGGCGGGAGTACACCGTAGACGAGATCCTGGCGGAATACGGCTCCAAAGGCAAGACGGTCAAAACCGAACCGCCCAAGGGCGAAAAGCCCAAAAAAGTGGTGGACTTCCCCACGGAGAAGCTTCCTGTGCTGCCCTCTGATGGGGAGGACGTCCCCCAGCCCCCCACTCGGACGGCGGTAAAAAAGCCCGCCGCCAAGGCCAAAACGGACAAGCCCATCCCGGAGATCGTCCCGGAAAACGTGGGCCGCACCATCGGGGCCCATCTCCATACCCTGCTGCGCCGGGCGGACAACTACGCCGACCATATGTATGACCAGGCTGAGCCTGACGAGGAGACGCGGAAGGCGGAAAAATACATCCCCGGCGTGGACAAGGAGGAACTGCCCGATGAG
>JAIEFH010000200.1 GCA_029067025.1 Oscillospiraceae bacterium
ACGTTGACGATGGAGCCGTCTTTCATGGCCACCACGCCCCGCAGCTCCAGGGGGATGGTCACCCAATGGTACTTGCGGATGCCGCCGTAGTAGTGGGTTTTGAGGAAGGCCAGCTCGCTGTCCTCATAGAGGGGGGTGGGCTTGAGATCCAGCCGGGGGCTGTCGATGTGGGAGGCGGTGATGGACACGCCCTGATCCAGCGGCGCGGAGCCGATAACGGCCAGGTTGATGGCCTTCCCCCGGTTTACCCGGTACACCTTTGTGCCGGGCTGGAGCTCCATGCCCCGCTCAAAGGGGACAAAGCCGGCCGCCTCGGCCAGCTCCACCGTGTAATCCACGCAGTCCCGCTCTGTCTTGCCCTTGTCCAGAAAGGTCTTATAGCCCTCGCAGTAATCAAAAATGGCTTTTTCCGTGGCTCCATCCACCACGTCCCAGCCGTTCTTTTTTTGATTCAGCAGCGCCTCCCGCAGCTGCTGGCCCGGTGTCTTTTCCTTCTCTTCCATATGATTAGTCCTCCTTATATAAAATTTGCTCCAATAATGCCCGCGCCTGCTGTTCCAGCGCCTCCCGCGTTCTGTCGTTGCGCAGGGTGTGGGTGCAGCGCTGCTCAAACCAGCCAGACGGCTTCTGCGCCGCGATCCGGGCACGGGCATACTCCTCAGAGATGCCCTCCCGGGCCATGATGCGCCGCGCCCGTATCTCTTCGGGGGCGGTGACCGCCACGGTGACATCGCATAAATCGCCCGCTCCGCTCTCCAGCAGGGCGATGGCGTCCAGGGCGATGGCGGGGCGGCCCTCGGCTCGGGCCTGGGCAATCCGCTGCTCCAGCTCGTGAACAATGTGCCGGTGGGTGATGGCGTTCAGGTCGGCCAGCGCGGTTTCATCCCCAAATACAATAGCACCAAGTTCCTTCCGGCGCAAGCCCCCATCTGCGTCAAAAATTTCCGGGCCGAACCGGGCGCGCAGCTCATCCCGCATGGGGCCGTTGGCGCGCAGCAGCTCGTGGTACACCGCGTCGCAGTCGGCGATAATCCCGCCCAGCTCCGTCAGCACGTTCAGCACGGTGGTCTTGCCCGCCCCGGTGGGGCCGGTGATGCCGATGACGGTCAAGCCTCCACCTCCCGGCCCAGGGCGGCCTCGATGGCCTCCCGGCTCAGGCCCCCTTGCCGCAGAATGCGGTACGGTGTGACGGTCAAATCCAAAATGGTGGACTCCATCCCCACGGTGCAGGGCCCGCCGTCCAGTATTGCGTCAATGCGCCCGCCAAGCTGGGCCAGCACGGCCCCGGCGGACTTGGGACTTTCCCGCCCGGATAGATTGGCGGAGGGGCAGGCCAGGGGCTTGCCCAGCGCCCGGATGACGGCCAGGGTATCCGGGTGGTCGGGGCAGCGCACCCCCTGGGTCGCGCCCCCGGCGGGGACGATGGGGGGCAGGGAGCCGTTCCCGCACAAAATCATGGTCAGCGGCCCCGGCCAGAAGGCATCGGCCAGCTTGTACGCGTCCTCCGGGATGTCCCGGCAGACGGTCTCCACCATAGCCATGCCGTCCACCAGCACGTTCAGCGGCTTGGTCTCTGGGCGGCCCTTGGCGTCGTAATCGGTCTGGACGGCCTTCTCCTGGGTGGCATCGGCGGCCAGGCCGTACACCGTCTCGGTAGGGACGGCCACCAGCTTGCCCTGACGCAGCAGGGATGCCGCCTGTGCCGCCTGTCCAGCGGCCAGCAGGGCCGTCCCGGTGACAACCGCCGCAAGCTGCTCCGGGCTGTCAATGAGCTGATCCGCCCCCACGCTCTCCAGCTCCGGCCGATCCCGGAAGCCCCACAGCACGCCGCACACTGTCAGCCCGCCGTTTTTGCCCGTGAGCACGTCCACGTCGCTGTCGCCCACGAACAGGGTGGTCTCCGGCTTGGCCCCGATGCGCTCCATCAGGGCGCGGAGCAGGGTGGGGTCGGGCTTCAGCGGCGCGTCGGGGAGAGCCCCCTGCACGTACTCGAACACGCCGGGGAAGTACCCCTCTACCACCGGCCCGGCGAAGGTGTGGGCCTTGTTGGACAGCACCGCCATGTGGATTCCCGCGCCCTTCAGCGCGGCCAGCATTGCGGGCACGCCGGGGTAGGGGGCGGTCTTGTCCGCCTTGTGGTCGTTGTAGTAGGCGGAAAATTCCGCCAGCGCCCCGGCCACCTCCTCGTCACTCAGTCCGTCCGGGGCGAACCGCCTCACCAGAGTGGGGATGCCGCTGCCCACCATGCGCTTAAATTGATCCGGCGCGTAGGTGGGCCAGCCGTGGGCGGCGCAGACGTGGTTGCCCGCGGCCGTCAGGTCGTCGATGGTGTTCAGCAGGGTGCCGTCCAAATCAAAAATTACATGGGTATACATGAAAGTTAGCCTCTTTCCGCCAATTGCTCCGCCTGCCGTGCGGTGGTGAGTGCGTCGATGATCTCGTCCAGATCGCCGTCCATCACCGCGTCCAGCTTGTACAGCGTCAGCCCCACCCGGTGGTCGGTGAGCCGCCCCTGGGGGAAGTTATAGGTGCGGATGCGCTCGTTGCGCATACCGGTGCCCACCTGGCTGCGGCGGTTCTCGCCGTATTCGGACTGAATGCGCTCCTGCTCCCGGTCATAGAGAATGGAGGCCAGCAGCCGCATGGCCTTCTCCCGGTTTTGGAACTGACTGCGCTCCTGCTGGCACTCCACCACCGTGCCCGTGGGCTTGTGGATGAGCCGCACGGCGGAGGAGGTCTTATTGATGTGCTGGCCTCCCGCCCCGGAGGAGCGGAACACCTGCATCTCCACGTCGGCGGGGTTGATCTCCACGTCCACCGTCTCCATCTCGGGCAGCACCGCCACGGTGACGGTGGAGGTGTGCACCCGCCCGCCGGATTCCGTTTCCGGCACCCGCTGAACCCGGTGGACGCCGCTCTCGAACTTCATCCGGGACCAGGCCCCGTCCCCCTCGATGGTGAAGGAGATCTCTTTCACGCCGCCCAGCTCCGTCTCGTTGGCGGAGTTGATCTCCACTCGCCAGCCCCGGGCCTCGGCGTACATGGTGTACATCCGGGTGAGGGAGTGGGCGAACAGGGCGGACTCCTCGCCGCCCACCCCGGCCCGGATCTCCATAATGACGTTCTTGCCGTCGTTGGGATCACGGGGCAGGAGCAGGATTTTGATCTCCTGCTCCAAACGCGCAATATCCTCTTTGGCCTGGGCCAGCTCCTGCTGGGCCAGCTCGCGCATCTCCGGGTCACTCAAAAGTTCCTCGGCCCCGGCCAGGTCGCTCTGGGCTTTGCACAGTGCCCGGTAGGCGGACACCAGCGGCTCCAGCTCCTTCTGCTCCCGGTTGAGCTTGGAAACCAGCTCCGGGTCAGAGTACGTCTCGTTGGCGGCCAGACGGGCCTCCAGCTCCGCGTAGCGCAGCTCGATGTTTTTCAGGCTGTCCCGCATGAGAGCCCCCTTACGGATCGACCGGGAAATCCCGGTCAAAGACAAAGGATTTCACCAACGCCAGCGGCTCCCGGAAGAGCATCTGAACCCGGTAGGGGACATTGGTCACCGGGGCGGGCACAGTGGTCACATTATTGGTCGTCCCAAAGCCTCGCCCCCACAGCATGAGGATGCGGGACAGGTGGAAGTCGCTGGACACCAGCACATACCGGCCCGGTTCCTCCCATGTACCGTTCTCAACCGTGCGCCGGAGCAGGGTGCGGGTGTACAGGACGTTCTGGTGAGTGTTCCGGGACTGATCCTCCATCAGGACGCTTTCCTCGTCCACACCGTGGGCGATGAGGTAATCGTGCATACATTGGGCCTCGGATTGGTGTTCGTTGTCCCCCTTGCCGCCGGACACCACGATCTTTACGTCCGGGTGCTCCTGCCAGTAGCCCAGAGCCGCGTCCAGCCGCTCCCGCAGCTGGATGGACGGTCCGTCCGGGTTGACGTGGCAGCCAAAGACCACCATGACCTCAGGCGCGTCGCCTGTCTGGGCGGTCTGGCCTTTGGTGCCCCGAAAGATGACAAATTCCAAAGCGACAAAGGCGAGCAGGCCCGCGATGACAAGCGCCAGCAGGGCGGTGTGCCAGCGCCGTTTTTTGTTCTGGGGGCTGTTCCCCCGGTAGCTGTTGTATTTTTTCACAGTTTACGACCCCTTTGCTTCCTCTAACTCCGCCGCCAGCCGCTCCCACTCCGCATAGAGATGGGCCAGCTCGTCCTC
>JAIEFH010000201.1 GCA_029067025.1 Oscillospiraceae bacterium
CGGGGGCGGTGAGGGCCAGGGTGAGCAGCATGACCCCGGCCAGGGCGGCAATTTTTTTCAGCAGCTTGTTCATGGATAACGACCTCCATTATATTTTTAATGTAGTTCAGGCGTTTTCAGCCTGGAGTTTTTCTTTTTTTGCTTTTTTATGAGAAGGTTCGGACACCTCGCCGTAGTACAGTGCCACAAGCATAGTGAGCACGTAGGTCTGGATCAGGGCGTGGAGCAGGGTGAACAGCACGCCCACCACTACGGGCAGTACGAAGCTCAGACTGACGTAGTAATAAACCAGCTCGGTCACCAGCAGGCCGCTGAGCAGCGCGCCGAACAGACGGAAGCTCATGGATATGGGCAGGGAGAATTCTTTCAGGGCCTTGAGGACCCCCTTGGGGCCATGCTCTACCACAGCGCCGGAGACGATGACCAGATAGGACAGCACACCCAGGCCAATGGCGGCGTTTACGTCGGACAGGGGGGCGGGCAGGGTAATGGGGTGTCCATGGATGGTAATGGCCTGGACGCCCAGTAGCTCAAACAGCGTCCCCACGAAGATATAGGCCCCGGCGGAGAAGATGTAGGCCCCCAGGAAACGGTTTCGGTGAGGGCTGCTTCCCCTGGCCATGCCGTCGAATAGGCCCACCGCCTCCTCCAGCACCAGTTGGAGCTTTCCCGGCTGGAGCTTGAAGCGGGGAATGGCGAATATTCGGATCAGCGCGGCGGCGATCAGCAGGATGGCCGTCACCAGCAAGGCGGAGATCATCCCCGGATTGACTGTCGTCAGGCCGAAGAGGCTGATCTGGCCCGTACTGTGGAGCACCGCGTCCCGCATGGCCTCCTGGACGGTTTCCGATTGGCCGGGTGAGCCCGCCAGCAGCGCGGCGATGAACAGCAGCACCACGACCACAAGCCAGATCGCCAAGCCCTTTTTGTGTTGCTTCATCTAAGCATTCCTTCTTTCGAGCAGTTGGTGTGTTCCGCCGAAATTGGGCGGTGGCGTCCATATTATACACCCGCTTTTTGGGAATGTCCACCCTTTGGATATATCTAAGATCATTCTCGTGCTTTGTAAAAATTTCCGATTCTTAGGGAGCGCTGGAGATGCGTTTCGGTCAAATCTTACAAAAAGCGTGGACAAGGACGCTGAACTATGTTAAAATAATTTTCAACAGTGAAATAGGAGTTCTTTTTTCACACCAGGCGGAAGCCGGAGCGGCTGTTTATCGGCCTGATGGGCCTGATCGTGGCCATCCGCATATATAACATATGGCGGGGAATTGGCGGCTGACAAATCATCCGCCGTATGATAAATCATCGCAAGCCGGCCGGAGCCGGGGAGAGGAGGCCGTTTTATGGGTCCAACTGTTTGGGAATGTATTCTTCGTCTTGTTTTGTCCGCTCTATTTGGCGGCTTCATCGGTCTGGAGCGGGAGCTGCGGATGAAGGGCGCGGGCATTCGCACCCACCTCATTGTCTCATTCGCGTCGTGTATGATGACGCTGGTGTCCAAATACGCCTTTTTCGACATGATGGAGCTTGAGGCCGTCAAGCTCGACCCCAGCCGCGTCACCGCCGGAGTGGTCACCGCCATCGGCTTTATCGGCGCGGGCGCCATCTCCGCCCGTAGGCGGAGCATCACCGGCATGACCACCGCTGCCGGGCTCTGGGCCACGGTGGGCATCGGCATGGCCATGGGGGCGGGTATGTACTACGTCAGCACCTTTGGGGCGGTGTTTATTGTGGTCATCCAGGCCGTTCTCCACCGGGATCACGCTCTCGGCAGCTCCGCCGTCATCTGCATCCAGATTGACGATCAGCCCGAAGCTCTGGACTGCTTCCAAGCGGAGCTGGCCAAGTTGAAGCTGGAGCCCTCCTCCTCCAGATATGAGCGGGCGGACGGGGTGCTGTCCATTGAGCTTCAAATAAGCCGTCTGCCCTGTCCTGAGCGAAAGCTGGATTGCCTGCTGTCCCCATTGATGAAGCAGCCATATGTCAAATCCGTTCTCTGGTGAAAAAGAAGCGGGGCGCTGAGCAGTGTCAACGTCCCGTTCCTTTTTATGCCTCGAATGCCAAATTCTCCAGCCGCGCCCGCTCCAGAATGGTGATGGAGCGGTATCCCAGCTCCACCAGACCCTGGGCCGCCAGCTCCCCCAGCACCCGGCTCACCGTTACCCGGGACAGGCCCACCGCCTGGCCGATGTCCTCGTGGGTGGCGCGGATGGCGCTGCTTTCTTGAACGGGCTGTCCCAGCAGCCACCGCGCCACCCGCTGCTGAGCGGGCAGGGAGGAGGACTCCACATGGTCGGACAGCATCCGCACTGTCCGGGCCAGGTACTGGAGCATAGGCAGGGCAAGCTCCGGGTGGCGCTGGAAGGCGGCGTCCAGCTGGGCCCGGTCAATGGTCAAGATCCGGCAGTCCTCCAGCGCCATGGCGGAGGTGACCCGGGGACAGCCGTCGAAGAAGGACGCCTCGCCCATCAGGTCTCCGGCGCGGTGGATGGTGAGCACCCGTTCTTCCCCGGCGCTGGAGCTGATGAAGCTGCGCACCGAGCCGGAGATCAGGTAATAAAAGCAGTCCGGGCGGGCGCCCTGGAGATAGATCAATTGCCCAGTCCGGTACTTCCGAGGGCTGCGGCCCTCCGCCAGCAGATCCCAAACCGCCACGCGATTCGCCTCCCGTCTTTGAGCGTTCCCCGCCCGCAGGGCGGGGAAAATTACATCATCAACATTGTATCACGGTTTGCATTTTTGAGGGAAAAGTTCTGGCATAATGAGTGCATCAAATTTGGACATAGGAGGAATTTTTCATGGGCATGACCATGACCCAGAAGATCCTGGCCCGCTCCGCCGGACTTGACCGGGTGGAGGCCGGCCAGCTCATCGAGGGCAGGCTGGATCTGGTGCTGGGCAACGACATCACTACCCCGGTGGCCATCACGGAGTTCCACAAGGCGGGGCTGTCCTCGGTGTTCGACAAGGACAAAATCGCCATCGTGCTGGATCACTCCACCCCCTGCAAGGACATCAAGTCCGCCCAGCTCTGCGCCGCCTGCCGGGAGTTTGCCAAAGCCCATTCCATCACCCACTTCTACGACGTGGGCCAGATGGGCATTGAGCACGCGCTCCTGCCGGAGAAGGGCCTGACCGCCCCCGGCGAGGTCATCATCGGCGCCGACTCCCACACCTGCACCTACGGGGCTCTGGGGGCCTTCTCCACCGGCGTGGGCTCCACTGACATGGCCGCGGGCATGGCGACCGGCCTGGCCTGGTTCAAAGTGCCCTCCGCTATTCGTGTGAACCTCACCGGCAAGCTGGGCCGGTACGTCAGCGGCAAGGACGTGATCCTCCACCTGATCGGTATGATCGGGGTGGACGGGGCGCTATACCAGTCCCTGGAGTTTGTGGGGGAGGGGGTG
>JAIEFH010000202.1 GCA_029067025.1 Oscillospiraceae bacterium
GCCCTGGCCGCCGCCATTGCGGGAAAGGTGTCCGCCTTCACCGGGAATTCCGGGGTGGGCAAGTCCAGCATCCTCAACGCCCTCCAGCCCGGATTCTCCCTCCGGGTGGGCGAGGTCAGCGAAAAGCTGGGCCGGGGGCGCCATACCACCCGCCATGTGGAGCTGTTTCCCGTGGCCGGGGGGCTTGTGGCGGATACGCCTGGATTCTCCTCCTTTGACGTGGAGCAGATGGAGGCCATTCCCAAGGAGGAACTGGCCGTGACCTTCCGGGAGTTCGCCCCCTATTTGGATCAGTGCCGCTTCCAGGGCTGCGCCCACGTGAAGGAGCGGGGCTGCGCCGTCCGGGAGGCGCTGGCCGAAGGACGGATCGCCTCCAGCCGCCACGAAAGCTACGTCCGGCTCTATGAGCAGGCGAAGGAAATTCCGGACTGGGAACGGATCAAGAGCAAATAAGACGAGAACGCCCCTCAATTGAAAAATTCCCCGGGAATTGCGTAACAGGACAGCCCCCTCTCACATATGCTGGTATATCATTCGGCAGCGGGAGAGGGGGTTGTTATCATGCGGGTGGTCGTGGTGAAGTTTCCCAAGGCGCTGTGCGGCCTGATGCGCAAGATATTCCACATGGATTCCTGATCCGTGATTTTGGCGTCTGATTCCCCCTAACGCGCGAAGCAAAGAAGGCGGGCCTTGAAAGCTTTGGCTTTCAAGGCCCGCCGCCGTTTCACCTGGGCAGCCGCTAGGCTGCCGGCGTGAGGTCGCCTTTAGCGACCCTAGCCCGGGCACCGCTTTCCGTCCCTCGCATACAATGGGAGTGGAAGGGGCGCGCCATATCTGCCCCGACCCATCAACCATCGGGAGGTACAAATATGGCTGAATTCATTGAGCCGGGCCCTATCGCCGATGCCGCCGGTATCCGCGAGGCCGTGTGCATCCACACCCGAAAGATTTTTGACAGCTGCCGCGATAAGGACTGCGTGGAAGACCTGCGGCTCTATCCCACTGTCAGCTCTCAGGCCGTCATCGACCGGGCCATCAGTTTGAAGGCCGGGCAGGCCGAGCTGCTGTACGCTTACATCGACGTGGAGCCTGTGGGCTTCAACCGAGGCTACTTCACCGTGGACGTGCGCTATTTCTACCGGGTGACCGCCGACGCCTTTGTGGGCGCGGCCCGGCCGGTGTCCATCTGCGGGCTGGCGGTGTTCGACAAGCGGGCCATCCTGTTCGGCAGCGAGGGCAGCGCCAAGGTATTCTCCTCCAACAGCAGGGCGGACGATCTGGACGAGCAGAACCTGATGAGCACCAACCTGCCCATCGCGGTGGTCAACTCCGTGGATCCCATCATCCTGAGTATGCGCCTGTCCGACCCCTGCGAGGCGCCGGCCTGCGCCTGCGGCGACGGGGCCGAGGTGCCCGCGGGCATCGCGGGCTGCTTCCCCGGCGAGCTGAACATGGGGGGCGAGGGCCGGAGGGTGTACGTCACCCTGGGCCAGTTCTCCATCATCCGCTTGGAGCGGGACAGCCAGCTGCTCATCCCCGCCTACGACTACTGCATGCCCAGCAAGGAGTGCACCGGCGGCGGCGAGGAGGACCCCTGCTCCATCTTCCGTCAGGTACAGTTCCCCACGGAGGAGTTCTTCCCGCCCAACACCATTGCGCCCCCGGAGGGCTACCAGGAGACCAAGAACTGCTGTTGCTGAGAGTTCGAGGCAATTGGGGCGGAGCGGATTTCCCGCTCCGCTCCTTAATTTTTGATGAAGGCTATTCTCATCCCGGGAAAAACGTGGTAAAATAACAACGCATCAAAACATTTCCATTGGGAGGTCTCTATGACAAATTGGAACGCCCTGTATGACCGCCTGCGGGGGTCAGTCCCATCCCTGGAGCTGCGGCGGGATGAGCCCATGAGCCGCCACACCACCTTCAAGGTGGGTGGGCCGGTGCCCCTGATGGCCCTGCCAAAAAGCGAGGAAGAGGTGCGGCAGGCCATGTCCGTGGCTGTGCTGGAGTTCGGCGCGCGCCCCTTTTTCATGGGCAAGGGCTCCAATCTGCTGGTGTCTGACGCGGGCGCGGATCTGCTGGTGATCAAGGCGGATGGGCTGGACAGGCTGGAGCTGGAAGAGGAGGGCAAAACCTGGGTGGCCGCCCGCCCCAACGGCCGCATCGTCGTCGCCGGGAGCGGGGTGTCCATGGCACGGCTGGCCAATTTCGCGCTGGAACACGGCCTCACCGGGCTGGAGTTTGCCCACGGCATCCCCGGCAGCGTGGGGGGCGGCGTGTACATGAACGCTGGGGCCTACGGCGGGGAAATGAGCCAGGTGGTGACCAGCGTGTCCTCCGCGGATCTGCCCTCCAGGTGGTTTATCCGGGAGGATACCGATCCTCTGTTTTCATACCGCCACAGCGTCTATCAAGAGCGGGATGAATTTATTCTCCGGGTTGGCTTTACGCTGGAGCCGGGCGACCCGGCTGAAATCAAAGCCAAAATGGACGACTTCGCCCAGCGCCGCCGGGAAAAGCAGCCGTTGGAGTACCCCAGCGCCGGCTCTACCTTCAAGCGGCCCCCGGAGGTGGACGGACAGCCAGTCTACGCCGCCGCCCTCATTGACCAGTGCGGGTTGAAGGGCTTGACAGTAGGCGGGGCCCAGGTGTCGGAGAAGCACGCGGGCTTTATCGTCAACAAAGGCGGGGCGACCTGTAACGATATTGTGGAATTGATGGCCCAGGTGCGGGAGCGGGTGTTCCGGGAGACGGGGGTTGCCTTGGAGCCCGAGGTGCGTTATCTGGGAATGGAGGGAGATACATGGAATTTCTAATTGTGTCGGGGCTGTCCGGGGCGGGCAAATCCACCGTCATGTCCATTTTGGAGGACAGCGGCTTTTTCTGCGTGGACAATCTGCCCCCGGTGCTCATCCCCAAGTTCGCCGAGGTATGTCTGGCAGGCACCGGCTCCTATGAGCGGGTGGCCATGGTGTGCGACATCCGGGGCGGCGAGAACTTCGACGGCCTGTTCGAGGCGATGGACGCCCTCAAGACCATGAAGTTCCAGTACAAGGTGCTGTTTGTGGACGCGGACGATGCCACCATCATCAAGCGATACAAGGAGACCCGCCGCAGTCACCCCCTCATGGGGGAGACGGGCAGCTTGTACCAGGCGGTGGAGCGGGAGCGGGCAGCCATGGAGCCGGTGCGGGCCCGAGCGGACTACATCATTACCACCACCTCCCTGCCGGTGCAGAAGCTGCGAGGGCAGGTGCTGGATATGTTCGCGCCCAACCGCAAGAGCGCCAATGAGATGAGCGTCACCGTCACCTCCTTTGGCTTCAAGTACGGCCTGCCCCTGGAGGCCGATCTGGTGTTTGACGTGCGCTTCCTGCCAAACCCCTTCTATGTGGAGGAGCTGCGGCCCCAGACCGGGCTGGATCAGGGTGTGGCGGACTACGTGTTCGGCAACCCCACTGCCCAGGAGCTGATGGAGCATCTGCGCCGGCTAATGGATTTCCTGCTGCCCCACTTTGTGGAGGAGGGCAAGAGCGCCCTGGTCATCGCCGTGGGATGCACGGGCGGCCGGCACCGCTCGGTGGCGGTGACCCGCGCGCTGTGCGAGTACATCCAGGGCCTGGGTTACGCCGCGGGTGAGACCCACCGGGACATGACGAGGGCGTGACGATGGGGAATCAGAAACGACATAAGGGGCCCGCCATTGTGGCCCTGGGCGGCGGGCACGGCCTGTCCGCCATTCTGAGAGGGCTGAAGCTTTATACGGACGATCTCACCGCCATCGTCACCGTGGCGGACGACGGCGGCGGTTCCGGGGTGCTGCGGGAGGATTTGGGTATGCCCCCTCCCGGCGACATCCGCAACTGCATGGAGGCGCTGGCGGACACCGAGTCGCTGATG
>JAIEFH010000203.1 GCA_029067025.1 Oscillospiraceae bacterium
CCCGCGGCTGTCCCGGAGACGGCCCCGGCCCCCACAGCCAAGTGGGCCTATGATTGTTCCACCTCGGCGGTAGACACGTCGGCGTTCCCTTTCTCTTCCTGGGCGCGGATCACCAAAGAGGCGGTGTACGAGAACCCCGGCCTGCTCCAGCGAGGTTCCCCGCAGGGGGATTTCCCCCTGCGCGCGGCCCTGGGGTCGCTGCTGGCCCAGTACCGGGGGGTTCGCTGCACCCCGGAGCAGGTGGTGGTGGGCGCGGGGGCGGACTATCTGCTGTCCCTTCTGCTCCAGCTCCTGCCTGAGCACAAGGCCATTGCCCTGGAAGATCCCGGCTACCCCGCCGCCTACGCCGCCGCCTCCCTCCACGGTCGGGAAGCTGTCCCCATCCCTGTGGATGGGGAGGGGATGTGCCCGGAGGCGCTGGAGCGTTCCGGCGCGGGGCTGGCCTACGTCACCCCCTCTCACCAGTTCCCGCTGGGGGTGACCATGCCCGCCGGACGGCGCAGCCGGCTCCTCCACTGGGCGGCGTCCGCCCCCGACCGCTGGCTCATCGAGGATGACTACGACAGCGAGTTCCGCTACTCCTCCCGGCCTATCCCGGCGCTGCAGGGCCTTGACCGGGCGGGGCGGGTGGTGTACATGGGCACCTTTTCCCGCTCCATCGCCCCGGCCATCCGCGTGGCGTATATGATCCTGCCCCCGGAGCTGTTGGAGCGCTACCGGGCCACCTTTTCCCACGGGGCGTGTACCGTCTCCCGGTTTGAGCAGGAGAGTTTGCGCCGCTTTCTGGCCCAGGGACTGTATGGGCGGCACCTACGGCGGACGGGGAACCTGTATCGCAAAAAATGCGCGCTATTCACCGAGGCGTTGGGAAAAATCCCCGGCGTGACCATCTCCGGGGCGGACGCGGGGCTGCACTTCCTGGCGACGCTCCCCCGGTTGACCGAGGGGGAGCTGGTGGCACGAGCGGCGGCCAAGTCAGTGGGCATCCACCCCCTGAGCCGCTACTGCCATGGGGTGGAGCCTAAGCCATCCACGGTGGTGCTGGGCTTCGCGGGGCTGACGGAACAGGAGCTGGGCGAGGCCGCGGCGCTGCTGAAGGAGGCGTGGGCATAACACTTGACAAACTCCGCCACCCGTCCTATAATGTGCTTGTTAGATAAGTACACTATAGGACGGGTGGCTTTTCCATGGAAATCATACTCAGCAGCAACACAAGCAAGCCAATCTATGAGCAGATAACGTCGCAGTTCAAAGCGATGATCATGCGCGGTGAATTGCGGACAGGAGACCCGATCCCCTCTATGCGGGCCTTGGCAAAATCCCTTCATATCAGCGTGATTACAGTTCAAAAGGCATATGAGGATCTTCAGCGCGACGGATTCATTGAAACCACCGTAGGGCGGGGAAGCTTCGTATCAGCACAGAACCGGGATTTTGTTCAGGAGGAGCAGCAGCGGCAGGCGGAAAACCATTTGCAGCAGGCGGCCGATATTGGGCGGACGTGCGGAATATCGCTCAGCAAATTGGTGGAACTGCTGACAATGTTTTATCAGGAGGAGGGTTAATTCATGGGCGCGATTCTGCAAATAGACAAGCTGACCAAACGCTATCCCGGGTTCTGCCTGGACGGGCTTTCCCTGACTGTCTCCAGCGGGGCAATTGTGGGTCTGATTGGCGAAAACGGGGCGGGAAAGACGACCACGATCAATCTGATCATTCATGCCATAGAAAAGGACAGCGGAGAAATCCGCATTTTTGGAAAAGACAATATCATCTATGAAAAAGAGCTCAAGCAAAGCATTGGTATGGTGCAGGATACGTGCAACCTCCCCCTCATGTTTACCATTTCCGACATTGAAACGGTGATGAGCCGCATTTATACCCATTGGGACAGGGATCGGTTCCGAACTCTCATTCAAAAATTTGACCTCCCGGCAGTGCAGGAGATATGGACATTCTCAAAGGGGATGAAGGTGAAGCTGAACTTTGCGATTGCCCTGGCGCACCATTCCAAACTGCTGCTGCTTGATGAAGCGACCAGCGGCCTGGATCCCGTGATGCGCGACGAGATTCTTGACCTGCTCCTTGGCTTTGTGCAGGATGAGGGAAACAGTGTGCTGTTTTCCACGCACATTACCAGCGACCTGGAAAAAATTGCGGACTATGTCGCCTTTCTCCATGAGGGGAACTTGCTGTTCTGCAAGCCAAAGGATGAGCTGATTTATCATTATGGGATCGTTCACTGCGGGGCGGAGCAATTCGCGAACATGGACAAAGAAGATATCGTCGCGTGGCGCAGGCAGGATTATGAGCACCAGGTTTTGGTGGCGGATCGTGCGGGTATCGCCAGGAGGTACCCTGGATGTATTGTAGATCCCGCCGCGCTGGACGACATCATGCTTTTATACATCAGGGGGGAGAGGACATGACAGGATTGATTTCCAAAGATTTTATCGTATTCAAAAAGAGGTTTAGCCCGCTGTACCGGCTTGCCAGCGCGGCGCTCCTGATTCTTGCCGTTCTGCTGCTTTCCGGTGACAGCGCGGGGTATATCGCGCTGTGCCTCCCCACGATGGGGATGGCTTTTCTCACCGAGATCGTTAAGGTGGACGAGCAGAGCGATTGGAAGGACTACCTCCCTGTTCTGCCCGTCACAAGCCGGGACATCGTGCTGAGCCGGTATGTGTTCAGCGGGATTCTGCTGAGTTCGGTGTCGGCCGTCAGCCTGGCCGCCAGCGCCGTCTCCGCCGCAATCCACGGCTTCGCGCTGGCGGCGGTTGTGCCGAATTATATTTTAGGCGTCTGGTTTGGCGTGTTGATGCTGTGCGTCAGCATTCCCAGCGGGTATTTTTTCAAAAACGAGATCTGCACAGGCGCTATGATGTGGTGCTGCCTTGCGCTTGCCCCCGGCCGAAGCACGGGAATCGACCTGAAGCTGGTGCGGACGGGTTCTTCTAAGGTCTATCTCATGCTCCTGCTGGTCACGGCGGCGATGCTGTGCGCCTCCTATCTGGCGTCGCTGTGGATTTACGCCACGAAACGGTATCAGAAGGTCAAAATGAGAACAGCCCAAAGAGCATGAGACCGGCGGAAAGACGCGAGAGGGGTTGTCTTCCCGGTTTCGTCAAATAAAAGACCCGGACGCTCCACCGCCCGGGTCCTTGTATGATTAAACTAAGGGAGCTTGTACCGCCCGGCGCATGACCGGCTTGAGATAGTCCACTTGGCCCAGCGCCTTGAGCAGCACCGTACCCAGCACATAACAGGCCAGCGCCTCGCCGACGATGAAGGTCACAGCGTTAAAGCCGCAGGCCGTCCAGAAGGCGGTGTTTACGGCGCCCACCTCCGCCCAGGCCCACATGGGGGGCAGGATGATGGCGTTGACGATGATGGGGGGCAGGGCCGCCAGATACCACCGGGGCATTTTTGCGGTGAGCCAGGCGGCGATGGCGGTGGCCAGGGTGCCGAAAATCACGTCGATGGGCCCGTAGGGGGACAGCAGGTTGGTGATGAGACAGCCGATGGCCAGCCCCGGCGCGGTGGCCGGGAACAGGAAGGGCAGGACGGTGAGGGCCTCGGCGACACGGCACTGAATTGGGCCGAAGGTAAGCTGCAAAATATCGCCGAAGTAGCCCAGCAGGGCGTACAGCGCCGCCGCCATGGCGGCCAGGACCAGGTCAAGGACAGAAAACTTGCGCATAAAAATACCTCCAATTTATATTTAGAGTGCCAGCGCATTGGCACAGCGGCGGGCGTCCCTTCCGAACGAAAACGCGCTTTTCCGTTCGCGGCTCTCTGCCCGCCGTTTGGACCGAAGTGGAGGTCGGTCACAGGCATTTTACCACAGCTTTTGGCCCGTGTACAGAAAAATTTTTTGAAAAAACCCTTGACTCTCCCGTTACGTCATGGGTTACAGTGTCGTTCGAGGAGGCGAACAGCGATGAGATTATCGGTCAGCGAGGCGGCAAAGCGCGCCGGCGTCAGTGTGCGGACACTGCACTATTACGATGAGATCGGCCTGCTGAAACCGTCGGAGACCACCCAGGCCGGGTATCGGTTCTACAACGAGACGGCCATGGCGTCTTTGCAGCAGATCCTGTTTTACCGTGAGCTGGACGTGCCGCTGGAGCAGATCGGGCGCATCCTGTCCGCCCCCGACAACGACCGCACCGAGGCCCTGCAAAAGCACCGGACGCTGCTGATGATGAAGCGGCGGAGGCTGGAC
>JAIEFH010000204.1 GCA_029067025.1 Oscillospiraceae bacterium
GCGCAGGCTCAGGGCGCGCCAAAGGTCGTGCCCCCGGCCGCGCACCCCGCGGAAACGGCGCGGCCCCGGCGGGCCAGCCCCCACAGCGGAGCAGCGGTACGCCCTCGGAGGGGCGGCTCCCGCGTCAACGCACCGACCCTCCCAGGGACGGTCAACTCCCCCGACAGCAAACCGCTCCTGCCCCGGACAGGCGGCTCCCACGCCAGCGAACCGGCACGGCCCCGGAACGCCAGCGTCCCCCGCAGCATGAGCGCATGGCGGAGCGCAAACGGCCCCCTGCCCATGCTGACATTGAGCGCCCCGCAGATACCGCAAACTCCATCGTGGAGCGTGGGCGGGTCTTTGCCAAAAAGCAGGCCGCAAAGTGGGCCGAGCATAAACGACAGGTAAAAAACCGGGCTGTCCAGCCTGACCGACCGCCACAGATAAAGCCACAGGACACCGCCAATGTGCCCCGGCAGGCAGAAAAAACGGTGGTCAACACCATAGAACCGCCTATGAAAACGGCAAGACGGCCCGCCCAGGCTATGCAGACCGCAAAGGCCACCGGCAGGGGCGCAAAAGGCACCGTCAAAAAGGCCAAGCGGACAGTAAAGACAGCACAGCGCACCGCAAAGGGTACAGTGAAAACCGCCCAGCACACATCGAAAATCGCCATCAAGACCGCAGACCATACGGCAAAGGCGGCGCAGAAAACGGCCCAGGCCACCGCCAAGGCCGCTAAAGTGACAGCGCAAGCCGCCCGCGCCACAGCTAAAACCGCCGCCACAGCCGCAAAAGCCAGCGCAAAGGCAATCGCCGCAACAGTAAAGGCCATGATTGCGTCCGTCAAGGCGCTTGTGGCCGCTATTGCCGCTGGCGGCTGGATCGCCATTCTTGCCATTGTCATTATCTGCTTGATTGGCCTGTTCGTCAGCTCCCCCTTTGGTATCTTCTTCTCCGGGGAGGACAGCGGCACGGGCCAGACCATGCCTGCCGTTGTCCGGGAAATCAATCAGGACTATGAGGGCAAGCTGGAGGAAATCAAGACCACAAACGCCCATGACGTACTTGAAATGTCCGGCTCCCGCGCTGTCTGGCCTGATGTGCTGGCGGTCTATGCGGTCAAGACCACCTCTGACCCCAACAATCCCCAAGAGGTTGCCACGATGGACGACAATAAAAAGGCGTTGCTCAAAGAGATATTTTGGGCAATGAACGAGGTGAGCAGCCGTACAGACACCAGCACTACCACACAGACTGTTGAATCAGACGATGGAGAGGGCAATATCATTGAGGAAGAAGTCGAGGTAACGACAACGACCCTCTATATCACGGTCAGCCACAAAACCGCTGATGAAATGGCGGATGCCTACAATTTTACCGCAGACCAGCGGGCGCAGCTTGCGGAGTTACTGGCTGGAGAAAACCGCAGTATGTGGAGCAGCGTCCTTTACGG
>JAIEFH010000205.1 GCA_029067025.1 Oscillospiraceae bacterium
AGATGTGTATAATAGACATCGGTAGAGGGGCGCAAGCTCACCTTTGCCGTGTGTGCCTATGATGAGGCGGGGAAGATCGGCGGCGGGACTCACGAGCGGTTTATCATCAAGACGGACAAGTTCCTGGCCCGCGCCCAAGCCAAGTTGGAACAATAAGCGGAAAAATTCCCGGGGAAACCCGGGAATTTTTTGTTGACAAAAGCCCAGCAGTATGATAGGATAACACTACCCCCCAGGGGGGTGTTATCCTAACCGAGGAGGGATTGCCCATGATGGCCGACCAAAAAACGGTGCTGCGGCTGCTGAAAACCGCCCGGGGCCAGATCGACGGCATCATCAAAATGGTGGAAGAGGATCGCTATTGCATGGACATCTCCCAGCAGGTCACCGCCGCCGACGCCATGCTGAGGCGGGTGAACAAGGAGATTTTGACGGCCCACCTGAAGCACTGCGTGGAGAACGCCCAGAGCGACCAGGAGCGGTCTGATAAGATCGACGAATTGGTGGCGGCGCTGGGAAAGATAATATAGACGTGTTTGCACCGAGGTGAAATCCAATGAAACAAAAATTTACCGTCACCGGCATGACCTGCTCCGCCTGCTCCGCCCACGTGGACAAGGCGGTGCGCAAGCTGGACGGCGTGCGGGAGGTCAATGTCAACCTGCTGGGCGGCTCCATGACGGTGGACTGGGACGGGGCGCTGACGCCGGAACAGATCGTGGCCGCCGTGGAGAAGGCGGGGTACGGCGCGTCCCTGCCAGCGGCCCCCGGCCAGGGCGCGGCCCAGGCCCAGCCCGAGGCCCGCGCCATGGAGGACGATCTGAAGAACATGAAAGCGCGGCTGATTGCCTCTTTTGTGTTTTTCATCCCCCTGTTTTATCTGTCCATGGGCCATATGATGGGAATGCCCATCCCCCACTTTTTCCATGGGCCGGAAAATGCCATGACCTACGCCCTCACCCTATTCCTGCTGACGGTGCCCATCATGGTCATCAATCAGAAATACTACCGGGTGGGATTCAAGACCCTGTTCCATCTCTCCCCCAACATGGACTCACTGATCGCCGTAGGCTCCGCCGCCGCCGTGGTGTATGGCATCGCGGCCCTGTACTGCATCGGCTGGGGCCTGGGCCACGGGGATATGGCACTGGTGGAGCACTACTCCATGGATCTGTATTTTGAATCCGCCGGAACTATTTTGACCCTTATCACCCTGGGCAAGTTCCTGGAGACCCGCTCCAAGGGCAAGACGGGCCAGGCCATTGCCCGGCTGATGGATCTGACCCCCAAGACCGCCGCCGTCCTGCGGGACGGGGAAGAGGTGGAGGTGCCCGTGGAGCAGGTGCAGATGGGCGACCTGGTGCTGGTGCGCCCCGGCGGCTCGATGCCGGTGGACGGTGTGGTGGTGGAGGGCGCGTCCTCGGTGGACGAGTCCGCCCTCACCGGCGAGTCCATCCCGGTGGACAAGGGCCCCGGCGATACGGTGATCTCCGCCTCCATCAACAAGTCCGGCGTGCTCACCATAAGGGCCACCAGAGTGGGAGATAATACCACCCTGGCCCAGATGATCCGTCTGGTGGACGAGGCGGCCTCCTCCAAAGCCCCCATCGCCAAGCTGGCGGACAAGGTGGCGGGCGTGTTCGTGCCCGTGGTCATGGCTATCGCGCTGGTTACCGCCGTCATTTGGATGCTCGCCACCGGCTCGGTGGAGCGGGCGCTGACCTCCGGCGTGGCGGTGCTGGTGATCTCCTGCCCCTGTGCCCTGGGATTGGCTACTCCTGTAGCCATCATGGTGGGCACCGGCAAGGGCGCGGAGCAGGGCATTTTGGTGAAATCCGCCGAGGGTCTGGAAAATCTGCGCTCGGTCACCACCGTGGTGCTGGACAAGACGGGCACCGTCACCGAGGGCAAGCCAAAGGTCACCGACCTGTACCCCCTGGGCAAGACCACGGCGGAGGAGCTTTTGTGCGTGGCCGCGTCGCTGGAAAAGCTCTCCGAGCATCCCCTGGGCGCGGCCATTGTGGAGGAAGCGGGGAACCGGGGCATTCCTCTGTGCCCGGTGGAGAAATTTGAGGCCGTCCACGGCAAGGGCGTGCGGGGTGCTATCCAGGGCGCGGACTTCCTGGCGGGCAACGCCGCCATGCTGGCGGACGCGAAAGTGGATTTGGGCAAGGACAGTATGATCGCGGACGAGCTGGCTAAGCAGGGCAAGACCCCGCTGTTCTTCGTGGAGGACGGCAAGCCCATCGGCATCATCGCCGTGGCGGACACGGTGAAGGCGACCAGTAAAGCGGCCATTGAGGGTTTCCAAAAGCTGGGCCTGAAGGTGGTCATGCTCACCGGCGACAACAAACGCACCGCTGAGGCCATCGGCAAAGAACTGGGCCTGACCCAAGTAGTTTCTGAGGTGCTCCCCACCGACAAGGAGCGGCAGATCGCCGCCCTCCAGGAGCGGGGGGAGAAGGTGGCCATGGTGGGCGACGGCATCAACGATGCCCCGGCCCTGGCCCGGGCCGACGTGGGCCTTGCCATCGGCGCGGGGGCGGATGTGGCCATCGAGAGTGCCGACATCGTGCTGATGAAAAGCGATTTGGTGGACGCGGTGACGGCGGTGGAGCTGTCAAGAGCGACGATCCGCAACGTAAAGCAGAACCTGTTCTGGGCGTTCTTCTACAACGCCATCTGCATCCCGGTGGCGGCGGGGGTGCTGGCCATTTTCGGCGGGCCCCAGCTCAGCCCCATGCTGGGCGCGGCGGCCATGAGCTTCAGCTCGGTATGCGTGGTGACCAACGCCCTGCGCCTGCGGTTCTTTAAGCCCAGCATCCAGACCCATTCAGAAGTGAAAACCGGCGGAACACCCGCCGTTGAAGTGAAAGGAGAACAAAAAGCTATGGAAAAGAAAGTTGTTATCGAGGGTATGATGTGCCAGCACTGCCGCGCCCATGTGGACAAGGCTTTGAACGGCATCCCCGGCGTGTCCGCCACCGTGGATCTGGACAGCAAGACCGCCGTGGTCACCGGCGACGTGTCCGACGAGGCCATCCGCGCCGCCGTGGAGGAGGCCGGCTATCAGGTGGTCAGCATTGCCTAAATTTCTCGGCAGTGAGACAAAAGCTCCGGCGCGGTCGTTCAGCCCGCGCCGGGTTTTTTTATTTGAGGAAGTTTAAAACCGCGGCTAACAGGTGGCCCACGGCAAACGCCGCCGCCGAAACCAACGCAATGGCATTTTTCCGCCCCAGTGCAAAAATCAGGAACGCCCCGCAGGGGGCAAGGCAAAGATCCAAAATCACGGCGGCGTTGACAATCCCAGCGTAGTAGGCCGCCCATCCGGCGAGATACAGCCCCACGCAGGCGGCGATACCGGCCAAGTATCCACGTTTCATGGGCTTATCCCGCGTCACGTTAACCACAGCGCACAGCGCTGCCGCTATAGCAATCTGGAACACTTGGGCGACAAAATCCACCGTCGGGGTGGCAGATTCGCTCCGCAAAACGTCATTGGGCGCGGGGAAGGCAAACCAGATGAAAT
>JAIEFH010000206.1 GCA_029067025.1 Oscillospiraceae bacterium
AGGACGACGGCGTGGAGATTTCCGGCGGCGAGGCCCAGAAAATCGCCCTGGCCCGGGTGCTGTACCAGGACGCGCCTTTCATCGTGCTGGACGAGCCCACCGCGGCGCTGGACCCGGAGGCCGCGGCTGAGGTATACACCAAGTTTAACGACATCGTGGAGGACAAGACCGCCATCTATATCAGCCACCGGCTGTCCTCCTGCCGCTTCTGCGACGAGATCGCCGTGTTTGACCAGGGCCGGGTGGTTCAGCAGGGAACCCACGACGATTTGGTGGAGGCGGAGGGGACGTACCAGGCCCTCTGGCAGGCCCAGGCGCAGTACTACAAAAAGGAAGATTGAAGGCGGGCAAAGCCCGTCGGAACCCAAAAAGAAGGACACGTCTTTGACGTGTCCTTCTTTTTGGTGACCCAGCGGGGACTCGAACCCCGGACCTTCGCCTTAAAAGGGCGTTGCTCTACCAACTGAGCTACTGGGTCAAACTTTATTTGGTTCCTCACGCGAGCCAGACAAATCCAGCTCGTGTGGGGAACAGGGCTTTGCGCTTCAAAGAGCCCCGGGCCGCCGTCCCTCAGTCGGCCTGGGGGGGAGGAGGGGCAGCGAAGTGAGCGAGCGATACGCAGCTTGCGCCGACGTGGCTGGGATGGCTGGACTCGAACCAGCGAATGCGGGAGTCAAAGTCCCGTGCCTTACCACTTGGCTACACCCCAATGTGGAAGTGCGGCAAGGGCCGGAGCGGACGCTCCGGCCCTCAGCCACAGTATGGGGTGGGTAATGGGGCTCGAACCCACGACACCCGGAACCACAATCCGGTGCTCTGCCAGCTGAGCTATACCCACCATATGGAATTGTCGCCGCTGACGCGCCCTAAGGGGGCCCCCGCGAAAGCGCCCTCCAGCTTTCGTGGGGAAAGGAGAGGCAGCGGAATGAGCGAGCTTTCGGCGAAGCCGGAAGCGAGGGATATGGAGCTTGCCTCGACGTGGCACGCCTGAAGGGACTCGAACCCCTGGCCCACTGCTTAGAAGGCAGTTGCTCTATCCACCTGAGCTACAGGCGCGTATGGAGCGGGTGATGGGAATCGAACCCACGCGACCAGCTTGGAAGGCTGGGATTCTACCATTGAACTACACCCGCGTAAATGGGCGCATCCGCAAACATCAGCCTAAATAAGATAGCATAAAACCCCGGCCTTGTCAATCCCTTCAGCGTGAAAAAACTTCAATATCTTGGCCGCAACCCGCAGTCGTGCCGCGAAGCCTCCGCGACGGGGCCTAAGAAAGAAAACGTGCGGCCCTTGACCTTCGTCCCCGTGTACTTCCGGCACAGCGCCCTGGGGCGCGGTGCCGTCCACCAGCGCGGCCCCCAGCTCCGGGATGATGACCGCGTCCAGAGAGTCCGGGTCGCCGGAGCACAGCACCTGCTGCGTCTTCAGTCCGGCGGCCTGGGCGTGGCGCTCCACCCGGCGCATGAGGGTGGACTTGCCGCTGCCCGGCCCGCCCTTGATGATGTACAGCGCCCGCATCCGGGCGGGGTCGGACAGCTGATGGTAGAGAGAATAAAACCCCGTGGGCGTGTTGCCGCCCAGGAAGTACTGTATGTTGGGCATCCGAAAGCCTCCTCCAACGTTTCGATTCACTTCAATCTATGTGGAGCGGGCGGGAATGGTGCGGGGAGCCCCTCCTTTCCCGTCCCCTTCTACCCTATTTCTCCCGGCAAGTCCCGTATGCGCTGTGGACAGCCCAAAATAGCCCCAACCTGCCCTTGCGGTAAGGGCGAAAATGGTATAAAATTGGGGGCGGATCCCGCCCGCTCGCCGGCTCATATTCATATACGGAGGATACCGC
>JAIEFH010000207.1 GCA_029067025.1 Oscillospiraceae bacterium
TGCACCTCGGCGGTGAGGGTGACCATTTCCAGCAGGTTGTCGATGCCCATGCCGGTCTTGGCGGAGATGGGGCAGATGATGGTTTCGCCGCCCCACTCCTCGGGGACCAGCTCGTACTCGGTGAGCTGCTGCTTGATGCGCTCGGGGTTGGCCTCGGGCTTATCCATCTTGTTGATGGCCACAATGATGGGGATATTGGCGGCCTTGGCGTGGTTGATGGACTCCACGGTCTGGGGCATGATGCCGTCGTCCGCCGCCACCACCAGGATGGCGATGTCGGTGACCATGGCGCCACGGGCGCGCATGGCGGTGAACGCCTCATGGCCCGGCGTATCCAGGAAGGTGATGGGCTTGCCGTTCACTTCAACCTGATAAGCGCCGATGTGCTGGGTGATGCCGCCCGCCTCGCCGGACACCACGTTGGCGTCGCGGATATAGTCCAGCAGGGAGGTCTTGCCGTGGTCCACGTGGCCCATGACCACCACCACGGGGGCCCGGGACTCCAGATCCTCTTCCTTGTCCTCGGCGGTGTCGATGAGCCGCTCCTCAATGGTGACGATGACTTCCTTCTCCACCTTGCAGCCCAGCTCCATGGCGACCAGGGCGGCAGTATCGTAGTCGATGATGTCGCTGAGGGAGGCCATCACGCCGTTGCGGATCAGGCACTTGACCACCTCGGCCCCGGTCTTTTTCATGCGGCTGGCCAGCTCGCCCACGCCGATCTCGTCGGGGATTTTCACCGTCAGCGGGGCCTTTTTGGCGATTTCAAGCTGGAGGCGGCGCATACGGTCCTGCTCCTCCTGCTTGCGCTTGCTGCCGAAGTTCTGATTCCGGTTCTTGCCCCCCCGGTTCTGGAACTTCTGCTTGCCGGTCTGCATCCGATTGGCCTTATCGGGGGCCAGATCCTCCAGGCGCTGGTCGTACTTCTCCAGGTTGGGGCCGCCGCCCTTACGGGTGTCCACCACCTTTTTCTCCGGGGTACGGCTGACGGGCTTGGAGGGAGCCGACGGCTTGCCCTGCTCCTTCTGGGCGGGGGCGGGAGCGGCTTTGCCCTGGCCCTGGGGCGCGGGAGCGGCCTTGCCCTCCTTCTTGGGGGCGGGCTGCTCGGCCTTCTTGGCCTCCTT
>JAIEFH010000208.1 GCA_029067025.1 Oscillospiraceae bacterium
ATCTTCACCAGCTCCACCGTGTCGCCAACAACCGCGTCCCGGGTGGGCGGCGGGGGCGGCAGTTCCTCTTTTTTGCCGCCCAGGGCGGCGTCCGCTTCGTTAAGTTTCCGGCGCAGCTCAGCCCTCTGCTCGTTGTCGTCCACCCACTCCCGGCTCTGCTCCTGACGGCGGCGCATTTCATTCAGCTCTTTAAAGGTCTGGTCGGCGGCGTCACGGGCCTGCTCGATGATAGACCGGGCCTCCGCCTGGGCCTTCTCGGTGGCGCGCCGCCGCTCCTCCTCAATATGGGCGCGGTACTGCTCCGCCTGGGCGCGGGCCTCCTCCATCTCCCGGCGCAGCTTGGCCGCCTGCTCCTTCTCCTTCTCCATGGCCTGGCGCTGGATGTCCAGCTGGCTGAGCACGTCCTCAAAACGCACATTCTCCGCGTCGATGCGGTCTGCGGCCTTCTGGATGATATAGTCGGGCAGGCCCAGCCGCCGGGAAATGGCGAACGCGTTAGACTTGCCCGGAATGCCAATGAGCACCCGGTAGGTTGGGGCAAGCGTCTCCACATCGAACTCGCAGGAGGCGTTCTCCACCCCGGCGGTGGTCATGGCGTAAACCTTCAGCTCAGCGTAGTGGGTGGTGGCGGCCACCGTAGCCCCCATCCCCCGGGCGGACTCGATGATGGCGGCGGCCAGGGCCGCGCCCTCCACCGGGTCGGTGCCCGCGCCCAGCTCATCAAACAGAATCAGCGTTTCGTCGTCCGCCTGCTCCAGAATGGCCACAATGTTGGTCATGTGGGAGGAGAAGGTAGACAGGGACTGGTCGATGGACTGCTCATCCCCGATGTCGGCCAGCACGGCGGAGCACACCTTGACAGTGGAGCCGTCCGCCGCCGGGATATGCAGGCCGCACTGGGCCATGAGGGTAAGCAAGCCCAGGGTTTTCAGCGTGACAGTCTTTCCGCCGGTGTTGGGGCCGGTGATGACCAGGGTGTCAAATTTGCCGCCCAGGGCCAGGTCGTTGCGCACGGCGGTCTTGGGGTCCAGCAGGGGGTGGCGGGCGCGGCGCAGCTCGATATGGCTGCCCAGAGCAGGCTCCATAGCCCCCATGGCGGAGGACAGCTTGGCCCGGGCAAAGATGCAGTCCAGGGACACCAGGGTCTGGTAGTCGTCCTCAATGTCTGTTTTGAACCCGGCGCAGTCGGCGGACAGCTCCGCCAAAATGCGCTCAATCTCCTTCTGCTCCTTGGCTTGCAGCTCCCGCAGCTCGTTGTTGGCGTTCACCACCCCCATGGGCTCGATGAAGAAGGTGCCGCCGGAGCCGGACACGTCGTGGACCAGGCCGGGAATGTCGTTTTTGTGCTCGCTCTTGACGGGCACCACGTACCGGCCGCCCCGCATGGTGATGATAGCGTCCTGCAAATACTTGGACTGGTTGGACGAAATCAGCCGGTTGAGCACATCCCGCACCTTGCCCGCCGCCGCCCGGATGTGCCGCCGGATGTCGGCCAGCTCCGGGGAGGCGGCGTCGGCAATCTCGTCCTCGCTGAGGACGGAGCCGGTGATCTTGTCCTCCAGGAAGCGGTTAGCGGTCAGGCTTTCAAAGTAGCCGTCCAGCACTGTCTTGACCTCGCCGTTTCCCGCGCCGTACTCCCGGACGCTCCTCGCACAGCGCAGCACCTGGGCAATGTCCAGCAGCTCCCGGGTGTTCAGCGCGCCGCCCCGATCCGCCCGTTGCAGGGCCGCGGCCACCGGCTTCACCCCGGACAGGGAAGGCGTGCCGTGCTTCACCAAAAGGTCGAAAGCGGCAGAGGTCTGCTTTTGCAGCCGGTGTACGTCATTCTGCACATCCAGGGGCCGCAGGGCCAGACAGCGCTCCTTGCCCTCCTCGGTGGCCGCCTCGTCCGCCAGCAGGGCCAGCACACAGGGCAGCTCCAGGGTCTCGATGGATTTTTCAAATAATTGCGTCATGATTTTTTCCTCAATTTATAACGAAGGTTTGTAAGTAATCTTCTTGTAGAAGTCCAACGTTCGGAATCCCCGCTCCAGCCGGGTCATCAGGTACGCCTCCGAGGCGTCGGACAGCTTTTGCAGCCCCTCGCCGTCCAGCCGGAAGGACAGCAGACGCTTCCGGGGCCCCCAGGTGATGTGCCGCAGGGCGGCCAGTGCCGCCGTGGTCAGCGGCATGGACACCCCCTCCCCCAGCTTGTCCCGGCAGGAGCCGCAGTGGACGGTGCCCTCTCCCAAATGGATGTGGGGTTCGCGGGGCTGCTCCCGCCCGCACACACCGCATCGGGCAATTTGGGGCTCATACCCCGCCAGGGCCATAGACCGCCACTCAAAGGCGGCCTTCACCTGGGGCAGGGGCACAGGCAGCTTATCCAAGGCGTGGAGGCAGTTCAGCGTCACCGCCAGCAAACCGGGGTCTGGCTGGCCCTCCTCGGCCAAAGCCTCCGTGACTTCTACAAAGTAGCTGGCCAGGGCGATCTTCTCCAAATCCCCTCGTACCCCGTTAAACAGCCGCTCGGAGGCGGTCTCCTTCACGGCCCACCGCCCATTGTACTCGTACAGGGTAAACTCTCCCCAGGCCAGAAGCTGGCAGCCGGAGGCGATGGGGCTGTCCTTCCTTCGGCACCCCCGGGCGGACACGGTGAGTTTCCCCTCCTTCTCGGTGAGCAGGGTGAGTATCTTATCTGATTCCTTGTAATTCACCTCGCGCAGCACGAGGGCGTTCGTTGTCAGGTGCATAGCGACGCTCCTATGTACCGCCCCGGTGAAGCGCAGTCCGGGCGGTTTGATTTAAGTGAGCCTCCCAGGGCTGCCAGGGCTGTTGTCCGATGGGCCGGACTGGGCTCCGAAGGTTGTGCCTTCCGCCCCCGGCCCGGCATCATCTTTGAGCTGTCCCATCCGCTCCCGGCTCATGAGCCAGGCCTCCGGCATTCCGGTAGTCCAAAACAGGCCCCAATAGGGTTCGTTCATCATCTGCCGTCCCTCCTGTCCATGGTTAGCATGGGCAGAGACGGGCGGATTATGTCAGGGAATTTTTGCGTCCTGAGCCTCGGCCATGGCTGAGGCAGACCAGCGCAACAGACGGGCAAACACAGCTTCCGGCGGCTCTTCGGCTTCATGCTTGGTCAAGCCGCACTCCAAAATCTTCCGCTCATCCCCGGAAAGCCGGGTCAGCAGATCCTTCTTCGCCCGCACATTTTCGCCGGTGCGCAGCTCGTGTTGGGCCCGCAGGACGAAGAAAATACTCTTATGGGCGTTTGCCAAAAACTGCGGCCGCTTCTCCCTCTCACCATACAGGTAGGTGTGAACCGCGGCGTGGTACAGCCCCGACGCGCCCACGGCCACCGCGTCCGCCCAATCGTTTCGGTTCAGAGGCGGCAGCAGCTCCGCCAGACTCCCATACACGTCCCGGGTGTCCCGGGCTACCCCCAGCAGATCGTACTTCGGCCAGCTCTTCAGCTCCAACCCCCCGCACAGGAAGCCGCAGGCCTTCTCCCCCTCGGGCATAGCGGACACAATGGCCCGGTAAGCGTCCAGGTCGGCCAGCTCCACCTCATCCAGCACAGTCACCACGTCGATGTCGCTGTCCTCAGTAGCCTCTCCCCGTCCATAGCTGCCCTGGAGACCCAGAAACAGCAGGCGAGAGCCAAACTCATCCGTCAGCTTCCCGGCGAGCTCTTTCATCCAACTTTCGATGTCTACCATGGCTCAGTCCTCAGTATACCCGAAATTCTGGATGGCGGCGGGATTATCTCTCCAGTTCTCCTTCACCTTCACCCACGTCTCCAAATACACTTTGGCCCCCATAAACGCCTCCATGTCCTGCCGGGCCTGGGTGCTGATCTTTTTCAGCATGGCCCCGCCCTTGCCGATGATGATGCCCTTGTGGGAGGCTTTCTCACAGTATATGGTCACATGGCAGTCGATGATGTCGTTGTCCCGCTGGGAGAATTTGGTCACCTCCACCGCCGTGCCGTGGGGGATTTCTTTGTCCAGCTCCCGCAGCAGCTTCTCCCGGACGATCTCCGCCATGATCTGCCGCTCCGGCTGGTCGGTGACCGCCCCGTCGGGGAACAGCTGAGGCCCCTCGGGCAGCCAGCCCCCCAACACCTCCAGCAGCTCGTCCACACCCTCGCCGGTTTTCGCCGAGATGGGCACCACCGCGTCCCAGTCGTAGGCCGCGCCGTACACCGCCATCACCGACAGCAGCTTTTCCTTCTCCACCGTGTCGATCTTGTTGATGACCAGCGCGGCGGGTGCGCCCAACGCGCGGATGCGGTCAATCAGCTCCTGTTCCGGCCCGCCGATGTGGTCCACCGGCTCCACCAGCAGCATCACCCCGTCCACGTCCGCCACCGACTGGCGCACCACCTTGACCATGTAGTCGCCCAGGCGGGTGCGGGCACGGTGCAGCCCCGGCGTGTCCACAAACACGAACTGGCTGTCCCCTCGGTTGAGAACGGCACAGATGCGGTTGCGGGTGGTCTGGGGTTTGGGGGAGACGATGGCGATTTTCTCCCCCGCCAGCGTGTTGGTCAGGGTGGACTTGCCCACGTTGGGCCGTCCGCAGATGGTAATAATGCCGCTTTTCTTGATGTTCATTAGGTGATCCTCAACTTTCTAAAATATTCCGGCATTGAGCGTGCCGTGCTTATTGGTATTATCGTTCCAGACCCAATTCCGCCATAATGGCCTCCTCGCGCTCTCGCATCCGGGCCTTCATCGGCCCCTCGTCCAGGTGGTCGTAGCCCAGCAGGTGCAAAACGGAGTGGACGGCTAAGTACGCCAGCTCCCGGCGGTTAGAGTGCCCGTACTCCTTGGCCTGGGCGTGGACCCGCTCCAGAGAGATGCACATATCCCCCAAAGGCACCAGGCCAGTGGCGGGGTCGGCGTCCTCCTCGGTGGGCTTGTCCCCCGGCTGGAGGTCAAACATGGGGAAGCTCAACACATCGGTGGGGGCGTCCACCCCCCGCATATCCAGATTCACTCGGTGTATGCCCGCGTCATTGGTGACAAGGACATTAACTTCACAGGGTGTATCCACGCCTTCGACCTCCAGGGCGGTACGGATGACCTTGCGCAAAAAGGAGCGCAGTCCCTCGTCCACGCCGGGCACGTCGGCGGAGATGATGATCTCGTGTTTAGGCATTATCGGTTGACCTCCCGCTTGTCGGTACGGCCCATGAGCCAGTCCATAGATACATCAAAAAATTCCGCAATCGCCAGCAGCGTATCTCCACGCGGCACCGCTCCCAATTCAAGATCCTGGTAACCCCGGGCAGACAGGCCAATATTAGCGGCCACCGCCGCCTGTGTCAAATGTTTTTCGCCGCGTAATTGTCGAATTCGTTTAGAAAACATAAAATCTCCCTTGACATACATTTATCTGTGTGCTATGCTCAATATACAGTTTTCTGTATATTGAGGGAGTGGTACGGTATGGAAGAAGAAATTCCCATCATTGTAGAGGCGCTGTACCGTTATTTTGTGACCTCGCCTGATCCCCGCTTCTGGCCCGACTACTTAAAGAAAGAGCCTGTCCAGGGCCACGGCCTGTGGTCTTTCTATCAGGGGCTTCGTCTTGGGATGCAAATGGCGGATGCCTGTTTGGAAAAGCAGTAAGGGGTCAGCTGACGGGCGCACAATGTGCGCCCCTACTTCCGCTTGGCCGCGCGGCGCTTCTCGTCGTCCTCATACGCCTTGATGATGCGCTGAACAATCACATGGCGTACCACGTCCGCCCCGGTAAGCTGGCAAATGGAGATGTCCTCCACGCCGCGCAATACCCGCATGGCCTCCTTCAGCCCGGACACCTTGTCCGCCGGCAGGTCAATCTGGGTGGCGTCGCCGGTGATGACGATCTTAGAGCCGAACCCCAGCCGGGTGAGGAACATTTTCATCTGCTCCCGGCTGGTGTTCTGGGCCTCGTCCAGGATAATGAACGAGTCGTCCAGCGTCCGCCCGCGCATATAGGCCAGCGGGGCCACCTCGATATTCCCCCGCTCCAGGTACTTCTGGTAGGTCTCCGCCCCCAGCATATCGAACAGCGCGTCGTACAGGGGCCGCAGATAGGGATCCACCTTGGATTGCAGGTCGCCGGGCAGGAAGCCCAGCCGCTCCCCCGCCTCCACGGCGGGCCGGGTGAGGATGATGCGGTTGATCTGCTTCTCACGGAAGGCCGCCACCGCCGCCGCCACGGCGAGATACGTCTTGCCCGTGCCGGCGGGGCCCACCCCGATGGTGACGGTGTTATTTTTGATGGCGTCCACATACTTCTGCTGCCCGATGGTCTTGGCTTTAATGGGCTTGCCCTTGGCGGTGACGCACACCACGTCCCCGGCCAGCTGGGCGATCTTGCCCTCGTTGCCGGAGCGAACCAGCTCGATGATATACCGCACGTTCTGCTGGCCGATGGCCTCCCCCTTGGCGGACAGGGTGAGCAGGCCCTGGATGGCCTTCACCGCCAGCATGACGTTCTCGCCCTCGCCGGAAATTTTCAGGTTGGACTCCCGGTTGACCACCGAAACGTCCAGTTCCTGCTCAATCAGGCGGATGTTCTCGTCAAACAGGCCGAACAGGTTGACGGCCTCCTCCATCCGCTCGATGCTGATGCTCTGCTCTGTCATGCGTACACTCCTCTACGCGGCGCTCAGCCGCTGTCTTTGGTATCCTCCTGAGGCGTACCATAAATACGCCCGATTTCTCCCTCCCGCTTCACGGTGCGGCCGATCTCCTCCCGGCACTCCGCCAGCAGGGTGACGGTGAGAAGCCCGCCCTCCTCCTTGGTGACAAAATCGGTGCGCAGGGCCTCTCCACCAGTAGCCGCCAGCAGTTCCTCCAGCCGGGCCAGCAGCGCCCGCTCCAGCCGGACAGCGGCCTCCTCCGTGTCTATGGGCTGCTCCTCCAGGGTATAGGGGCGCAGCGTTGTCGTGGTCACCCACAGGGGCACGGGGCGGCCAAAGGGAGCCAACTGCTCAGTCTTGGTTATTTTATCATATCTGCCCTGGGAAATGCTACTGTTTTGAAAAAAATCCACGTCGTTCCACAAAATTTTTATGCCGTACCCTGTCCGCTCCTCTCCGGTGTACACCTTTGCCTGGTATGTGAGGGGGATTGTCTCCTCCAACGTGCGCCACGTCCGGGCGGTGACAGATCCGGCGGCGTGGACGATGAGATGCCCCAGATCCACTGTGCCATACTCAGGTTCTTTTAAATCCAAATCCCCGCTGATGAGTACCTCCCCTTTGGCCACGATGTCCCCATCCTGAAACATGGCCCTGCCCGAGTTCGCCTGGATTTCTTCAATGATGCCGTCCGCCTTGGCGACCACGTCGGTGGGAATATCCTCCTCCAGCAGCTCGGGCTTCTTCTCCGCCTCGTGAACCACCACCTCCGCCCGGGTGCCATAGATGTTGATGGCCAGGTAGGAAAGCTCCGGCAGGCCCAGCAGGGCGGCATTGGCGGCCTCCTTCTCCGGGATGGAAGGACCGTAGGCCCCGGGCCGCACCCCCACCCGCTGGAGCTGGGACAGGATGACGGCAGTGGGGGTCGTCTCATTACCCACCACCTCAATGACCAGCAGGAACCGGGACAGGAAGCTCACCGCCAGAAAGCACACCGCCAGCCCCGCCAAAAAGCCCCAGCGGCGCTCTATGATCCGCTCCGCCTCCACCGCCGCCCCCCGGCGGCCCCGCTCGGTGAGCTGACACATAGAGCGCTGGGCCAGCTCGTCCAGCCGCTTCCGGTCGCTGAGCGCAATGCGGAACGTGAAGCTGGTCTCATCGATCCAGCTCAACTTCCAGAATTGCAGCCGGTTCTGGGCGCACAGATTCAAAAGCCGCTCGGGGAAGGCCCCGGCCGCCTCCAATATCACGTATCCCCGCAGCAGATTGATGAGCTTTTTCATAATTCTACCTCACAAATTCTACGGCTGTGATGGTTCCCGTGATGAGCAGCTCCTCCGGGGTCATAGCCCGCAGTTCCAGGCCGCTGCCTCGCACCAACACCACCAACGACCCGCCGGATATGTGGATCTCCGACTCCCCATAGGCCAGAATACCCCGGTGGGGGCCCATGCGCAGCTCGCCGCTCCCCACCACCTCCACCCGAGGCTCCCCCGCCAGCGCGTCGGCGGGCAGATCAAACATTCGGGACACCCGGAGCAGCAGGCCCTCCTTTTCTCTCACGATGCATCACCTCTGGGAAGCTTATGACGGAAAGGAGCCGGTCTTGCTTGTCCCACCGGAATTTCATGGACTTTTCCCCGATGCTGTGATACAATGTCTCCAATGATACGCTTTCCCCCCTGCGGCGGGAAAACACAGAAAGGCGGTTTCTATGGAACACAACTACAAACGCCGGGCAGCCGAAGCCCCTGTCTATACGGTCAGCGAACCCACCACCCTGCTCCCCTTCCTGCTGGCCAGCATAAAGGGCAAGAGCCGGAACAATGTAAAATCCCTGCTGTCCCGGCGGCTGATTGCGGTGGACGGCGCGCCCGTCTCCCAGTTTGACACACCCCTGAGCCCCGGTCAGAAAGTGACCATCCTCCTCTCCTCCGCCCCCCGGGCGGACGCACTGCCCTTCCCCATCCTCTATGAGGACGAACACCTCATCGTGGTGAACAAACCCGCCAAGCTGCTCAGCGTAGCCACCGAGAAGGAGAAAACCCGCACCGCCTACCACATGGTCACCGACTACGTGAAGAGCCGCCGGGTGGATGACCGCATTTTTGTCCTCCACCGGCTGGACCGGGACACCTCCGGGGTGCTGATGTTCGCCCGGGATCCCGAAACCAAGGAGCTGTTCCAGAGCAAATGGAACGAGATCATCACCCGTCGGGGTTACCTGGCGGTGGTGGAAGGTGTGCCCAAGCCGGCGCAGGACACCATCCGCTCCTATCTGGTGGAGACGGAAACCCACCTCAGCTTCTCCGGCCGGCCCGGCCCCAATGCCAAGGAGGCCATTACCAGCTACGAGGTGAAGAAGGCCGGGGGCGGGTATGCCCTGTTGGACATCAATATCGAGACGGGGCGGAAAAACCAGATCCGCGTCCACATGAAGGAGCTGGGCTGCCCCGTGGCCGGGGACAAGCAGTACGGCGCCCGCACCAACCCCATCGGGCGGCTGTGCCTCCATGCCAACGAGCTGTCCTTTACCCACCCCGCCACCGGGGAGCAGATCACCTTCAAGGCCAAGATGCCCCGGGACTTCAACCGGGTGTTCCGTTAAGGGGAGGGTTGGAAATGGCAATCTTTTACTTCATCCGCCACGGGCAAATGGATTTTTCCCTGGAAAACACAAAGTTTTTTCAAGGCCGGGGCGTCCATATG